>JBAVIQ010000417.1:0-9722 GCA_049687035.1 Steroidobacteraceae bacterium | reverse complement strand
GAACTCGGCAATACGTCGAATGTGAAGTGGTTTGTGGGCATCGGCGAATACGTCATCGATTGGGGTCCGGGTTATCGGATCTATCTGGCGAAAGACGGCGAATCGCTGATTGTGTTGTTTGGCGGTGGGACCAAGCGCCGCCAGCAAGCAGACATCGACCGGGCCAAGGCATTGCACGCCGAGTACAAGGTACGGAAAACGACTGCACCGGCCGATGACACTGCCAGGAAACGAAAGAGGTAAGGACCATGGCGCTTACTCGCGATTTCAAGAAGACCGTCGTCGCTCGAGTCGAGCGCGACCCCGCGTTCGCCAAGGCGCTCCTGGATGAGGCGGCAACGCTATTCCTGAGTGGCGAGCCAGAGACTGCGCGTCTCATTCTGCGTGATCTCGTGAATGCAACCTTGGGCTTCGAACAACTGGCCAAGCTGACGGCCATGCCCAGCAAGAGTCTTCATCGAATGCTGTCGCCCAAGGGCAATCCGAGCATGGATAACCTGGCGGCAATCTTTGGCGCCATACGGAAGCGTCTCAAAGTGGGCATCAAGGCGCATACGGTCGATTTGCGGAAAGTGGCGTAGCGACGGTGGCGCTCTGGTACTGCCAAGTTAAGGAGAGACGCGCGACCATCCCCTGTCGGTGGCGAAATCGTAGTCAAGCAGCGATCGGGAGATCGAACAGGCCCCGGCAGTGCTGTTGCCAACCATAGTGATCCAGTGCAGCGGGAGTGGGACAGAGAGCGCCGGCGCGTTGCGCTGGCGTGAGACCCGCGAGCGCCCGATGCACGCGATGGCCGTTGTAGTAATCCCGGAAGGCCTCCAGCTTTTGCGCCAGATCGACCGCGTTCCAGAAGAAGACGCGGTCCAGGTACTCGCGCCGGATCGTGCCGATCAGACGCTCAACGAACGGATGCGACACCGGTGCGTAGGGGACCGACTTGACCTCCTCGATCTCGCGGATGCGCAGGTTGGCGAGCCAGCGGTGGAAGCGAAACAGCGGGTCGTGATCGGTGCTGACATGTTTCGGTGGGGGCCGGCCAGTGACGGCGTGGTTGAACATTCGGCACACGGACGTGCCGTCGATTGAGCCACGCTCGATCCCGAAGCCGATGATGCGGCGGGTGAAGACATCGATGACCACCAGCACCCAATGACTGTGGAGGAGGATCGATTCGGAGCGGAAGAGGTCGACACTCCAGAGGCTGTCCTTCGCTTGGGCGATGAAGGTCAGCCACGACGGGCCGGGGGTGCCGGAGTCGCCCGGCCGGTAGTGTCTGGCGAGCACGCGCCGAACGACGTCCTTGTCGATCTCGACGCCGAAGGCTCGAGTGATCTGCTGGGCGATGCGCACGCAGCCAAAGTGCGGATTGCGATACTTCAGCGCGATGATGGCGGCGATGAGTTCCGCGGACGGGCCCTTTGGGCCGGGTATGCGGCGAGGCGAAGTCGAGGAGGAGAAGAGCCGGCGGTACTTGCGCTGCACCAGAGCCCCGTGGAACTTGAGCAGTGTCGCCGGCCTGACTAGAACGCCGAGCTTCGGCAGCCGGTGCGGGCGCACGAACAACGTGGCCAAGCCGAGGACGAAGCGATCGACGGATGTGAGATTGGGCGCCCGTTGCCGGGAGCGATTACTGATGAGCAACTGGTGCTTGAGCAGCAGGGACTCGGCGGCGACGGCGCGGACGCCGCCGGGGCGAAGGAGCTTCGCGAGGGTGACCAGCAGGTGAATGGCAAGGATGAGGATCTCTCGCACCGGGCGAACCGTACCACCACCGCGGGTACGTGCAAGACTGCACGGCGCGTGCGGATTACGTCACACTGGGAATTCGCCACTGACAGGGGCGCGCGCTTCAGAGTTCCGCCCGAGGCTCTTCCACCGGCAGTGCTGTCGGGCGACCTGCAAGCTTGAGGCCGAAGAACAACGCGAGGCCTGCGACCATCCAGAGCGTGCCGGCGATCTTGGCTTCGGTGTGGGCGTTGACGAGAACATAGACGACGATGGCGAGACCCACGGTGGGCACCACCAGGTGGCGCAGCCATTTGCGGCTTTTTTGTCGTCCGAGGAAGTGCGCCATCACGGCAAAGTGCAACATCATGAAGCCGAGCAGTGCTCCGAAGCTGACCATCGAGGCAAGCAGTTCGAGCTGGTCCACCAGCCATATGCCCAGGACCAGCGTGATGGCAGCGATCAGGAAGATCGCGCGGTTCGGCACCTTGCGCACCGGATGGACGTGGGCGAGCAGGTGCGGCAGCTGACCGTCGCGCGCCATGCCGTACAGCAGTCGCGCCGTGGCCGCCTGCGCAGTCAGCGCGCCGGCGATGCCGGCGAACAGCACGGCTGGAATGGTCAGCATGACCTTCAGCCAGTTGCCGCCGATCATCGCAGCGATGTTGTAGAACGCGGCCTCGGTCTCTTCGCCCGGCGCGAAGCTCGTGCGCCCCAGGACGAACAGCGACGCAAGATAAGTCTGCGCCACGAACAGGACGGCGGCGATGCACAACGAAAGCATCGTGGCTCGCGACACCGCGTCGGGGCCGTCCTTGGTTTCCTCCGAGAGCGTCGAGATTGCGTCGAAACCCAGGAAGCTCAGCACCGCGAGCGACAGCGCCCCAAAGAGCAGGCTCGGCGTCAGCTCGACCGGATTGTAGAACGGTGCGAGCGACAAGTGTGCGCCGCCGACATGATTTGAAAGCGCGTACAGGCCGACGCTCATGAAGACGAGCAGCAGCACAAGTTGCAGGCCGAGCAGAACGAAGTTCATGCGCGCGGTGGCCTCGATCCCGAAGTAATTGATCAGCGTGGACAGCGCGAGCAGCAGGACCACCCAGACAGGCTTAGGCACGGCGGGCAACGTCGCGTGGAGCGCGATGGCGCAGGAGACGTAGACGAGCGTCGGGAGCAGCAGGTAGTCGAGCAGGATCGCCCAGCCGGAGAAGAAGCCGGCGGCGGGGCCGATGCTGCGCGCAGAGTAAGTGTAGACCGAACCGGCTATCGGAAAGGCGCGGCTGAGCGCCATGTAGGAGAGCGCCGTGAACACCATGGCGACCAGGCCGACCAGGTAGACGAGCGGCACCATGCCCTTGCTCACGTTGTAGACGATGCCGAACACGGCAATCGGCGCAATGGGAACGATGAAGACAAGGCCGTAGACGAGCAGGTCGGACAGGCTCAACGAACGCTTCAGTTCCTGCTTGTAGCCGAACGATTCAACGCTTGTTGCTGCGCCAGCGGGGTTCTTCATCGGTGGAATCCTTCCCTGTTGGAGGTCGAACCAGCGTCGGGGAGACGCTAGAGCGCCGTGCGGTTTGGACTTGACCCGCTTTCGTGGACACCTGATCGTCTCACATGGACTTGCCCCAGAACGGATGACAGCTCCGGGCTAGTATTTCAGCCTAGGACGAAGGGGTATGAGCGGTCAACGTTTTGCACCGGAGTTCAAGGACGAAGCCGTTCGACAAGTCGTCGAGCGAGGCTATCCCGTCGCCGAAGTCGCACGGCGGCTCGGCGTGTCGGCGCACAGCCTCTTCAAGTGGATCAAGGCGGTGAAGCCGAGCAAGGTCGATCAGCACGCCAACGAGCTGGTCGAGGCCAAGAGCGAGATCCTCAAGCTCCGCGCCCAACTCCGTCGTGCGGAAGAGGAGCGCGACATTTTAAAGAAGGCCGCCGCGTACTTTGCCAGGGAGCCCGGGTAAGGTACGCGTTCATCAACGACCACGCCAAAGTTCAAGACATCGCGACGATGTGTCGCGTACTCGACGTCACGCGCAGCGGCTGCTACGAGTGTCTGCACAAGCCGATGTCGGATCGGGCGATCGAGGACCTGCTGTGCTCCGCTAATATTGGATCTGGGACGAACTGACGCCGTTGCGGAACGTTCGCCGAGCTGTGGCATGATCGTGGCGTGATCGTGTTGGCTCGAATCGTCCTTCGGATACTTGCCGACCTGGCCGGCCTCGTTGTGTTGCTGCTCGACTACGATTTCGCCACCGACAGGCTTTCCACAACCATCGAGGAGTTCGTCGCGGCCTTGGACGCCTACATCCGCTGGTACAACGAGGCACGGATTAAGATCTCGCTGGGCTCCCGCAGCCCAGTCGAGCACCGCAGGGAGTTGGGAATCGTTGTTTAACCAGTCCGAGTTTTCTGCCGCACCTCCCTTTTTCGCGTGGTCAACATTGGACGCCGGTTGAACTCGCCGACAGCGGACGTCCGGCCGCGTGAGTCAGTGCGCTAGCCCGCCCATCATCTTCTCGAACGATCCCATCGTCTGCGGGATACGGTCGATCTTCTTGAACGGCGTCGCGAGAAAACGGTCCACTGTGCTGTTGAATTGCTCGGGGTCATCGTACGGGATCAGGTGCGTCCTGTTCGGGAAGATCGCCAGCTGCGCGTTTGGCAGGCTCCTGTAAATCGTGACGATGTGTTCGAGCCTGATGAGGTCGTTGTCGCTCGCCAGCACAAGCGTCGGCGCCGTAACCCTGGCAAGCATGGCGGGCGGAATGTTCGGCTCCTTCAGCATCATGCCCACCACCTTGAGCTGGCGTTTGCCTTCCGACGTGTTCTTTACCTCGTCGGGCAGCTCCGTCATCGATTTGATCAGCGCATCGACCTCCGGATCGAACGCCTCTGGACCCGGGTTGAGGTTTGCGGCCATGGAGACGATTTTCTTGACTTTGCCGGGATGGCGAACGCCCAGAAGCAGGCCTTCGATGCCGCCATCGCTCCAGCCCACCACATCTACCGGACCGACCTGCAGGTGATCGATCAAGGCCGCGAGGTCGTCTGTCATCTTCTCGTAGGTGATCGGCTCCTGGCTGTCGGCAGACCGACCCTGGTCGCGGCTGTCCATCGCGATCACTCTGTACTTCGACTTGAAGTGGTCGATCTGCGCTGCAAGCGTGCCGATGCTGCCACCATTCCCGTGCACCAGCAGCAGCGGTTCACCCTGACCGTAGGTCTCGTAGTAAAGCGTCACGCCATCGTGGACGAAGGTCGCGCCGGCATCCTTGTTGGCGCCATAGGGGATTGCCACGGCGGCGGCTTCCGTCGTCTTGGACTCCCGGGGCGCGCATGCGACGGTGAGGACGAGCGCGGCGGCGAACGACACGGCAGACAATAATCGCTTCATGGAGACCCCGGGATGGCGATCAGGTTGCTTTAGCAATCGGCGCGAGCACTGCTCGGAAGGTTGCGACACGCGGTCAAGCCACCGGAGGCCATTGTCGCCTATTGCAATCAGCATAATAGCTGTGCTCCGAAAATATTCGATCCGGGACCAACTGACCCCGTCGCGGGACCTTCGCCGAGCGGCGGCGTGATCGAGTAATTGCGGAGCACAGGCGACAGGGGCATGGGAGGACCGAGCATGGGCCGCAGGATGTACGCCGCCTCCAAGGCGTTCACGACCGCCGACCTTCGTCAGCGCGCTTCTTTCGCCACCGATTGACGAAGTGGACAACAATGTCCAGCGTTGCGCCAGCCGCTGCCCCGAGCGCGACAAACAGGGCGAGTTGCCCGCTTGACGCACCGTACGCTGCACCTAGCGCGGCTCCAATCGCAATTGAAACACCAGTACTCACGAGCGCCTCCTTCCATGTCAACTCCCGCGAGTCGGCACGCTTTCGCTTTCACTCTATCATGGTGTCTCGAGTTCTCAGGTTCCGCCCAGAAAGGTGTCCCGCGCAAGAGCGGCGCGCCGGGATGGCGGTGGTATCAACTGAGCCTCGGTGACGACCTCACGGTCCTCGAGTTGTGAGAAGAGTCTCCGCCACAGTTGCTCCATCGCCGGGAAGCGCAGGTCGGCTGGATGCAGCGCGACGCGAACAACCCTGCTGGTCGCATGATGTGCCAACAAAGCCTGATTCCACGTCGGCGAGAGCGCGCGTCGCCAAGCCGCGCGAGTGCTGACGACGAGGCTCGGTGCGGCAATTCTGTGACCGGATTGCAGCACGATCACCGCATTCCGCGTCGCAAAATACTGTAGCGGCGTTTCCTCCAGAGCGCACAGTGCTGACGGGCTCATGAGCCATGCAGGTGCGACAAACCCGGTCGGATGCCAACCCGCGGAGCGCAACACGACCAGCCCGCGCAGGATGCGGGTTCTTGCCATCTCGAAGTCGAGCTGCGAGAACTCGCCTTCATTGTCCGTGTATACGCGCCGCACTAGCCATTCACGAATGCCACACGGGCGGGGAGTCGTATCCGTGTGACGGTAGCCGTGCAGGACAATCTCGTCGCCACGCGCGATGCGCGACGCGATGAACGAAGCAAAGCGGTCATCCCGGTCGGCGCGTCCCAGTCCGTGGTAATCCGGAACGACCAGCAAGGCCACCGGACCCAGGCCAAGATCGTCGAGAAAGGCGAGCGTGTTCGCGCAATCGTCGAGCGTTGCCGGCGCGACATCGTGCAACGAAACGCACAGCAGGCGGCGCGAGTCAGCGGACATCCCGAATCCGTTGGCCGATCGTGGCTGGGCGGGCCATGAGTCGCGTGTAGCGACCCAGCAATCGCGTGAATGCGGCATCCCAGCCATGGGTCTCGGCGCGTCTGCGGGCAGCAAGGCGGACCGCCTCCCGGTCCCGCTCGAACAGGTCCAGGACTTTACGGGCGAGGTCATCTGGAGCCCGGGCCTCAAACGTGGCGCCCACGTCCTCGTCCACGAGTTCCGGAAGTGCGCCGGCGCGGGCCGCGACGACCGGCAGTCCGCAGGCCATCGCCTCCAGCACCACGAGGCCAAACGTTTCCTGGTCCCCGGCGTGTACGAAGGCGTCGCAACTGGCGAGCAACCGTGCGAGCTGGCGATTTTCCTGCTGGTATCCCAGCACCGTCACATTGGGCGCGCGAGGCGTGAAACGTCCGCCACCGATCAGCAGCAGGTGGTAACGGTCGCCGAGAAGTCTCGCGGCAGTGACGAGATCGGCCGCGTGCTTCTCAGGTGACAGTCGGCCGGCGAAAACGAGGAGCCTCGCGTCGCGCGCAATCCCGAGCATGGCGCGCAGTTCCGGATCACGCGCGCCGGGATGGAAGGTCGTGACGTCCACGCCGAGTGCCTGGACCTCGACGTGGCGGATACCGATCCCGTTGATTCGCTCGGCCACGAGGTTGCTTGGCGCAAGGACGAGGTCGAACCTCGCGTACAAGTCCGCCAGGTATCGCCCGGCGGCGCGGCCCGCCCAGCGACCGAGGAGTGAATCCGCGAGCGTGCCAAGGTCGGAATGGCAGAACGCGATGGCCGGAATCTGCCGCTCGCGTGCGACCCTGAGTGATTGTCGTGCGAGGTGATACGGGTCACCCACCTCGATCAGGTCCGGTGTGAGGCGCGCAAGCTGATTGCGGAAGACGCGCATCCGCAGCGGCAAACGGTAGCCCCGGCCCAACGGGATGGCGGGGCTCGCAAAGCTCATGATGTCGTAGGGAAGCCCTTCGTCGCGCGGCCCGGGCACGAGTACGGTGTGTCGCATTCGCGCGTGCTGCGTCAGCCAATAGTGCTTCTCGAGCAGGTAACGTCGAACACCGCCGCTCGTCGGCGCGAAGAACAACGTCACGTCCACGAGGTGCCGCTCGGCCGGTCCGGTCCGCAGCGGAACGATGCCTTGCGGCGGGACTCTTCTCAGTGCGTCGGCTTGGGGCATGAACGGCAATTGTCTGGCCGCGACGTTACGATTTCGTTGCGGCAGGCGGGCAATTGACCGGCGAGCGTGAGACCCGCGGCCGCCAGCCGTTCGTCGCTGAACTGCGACTCAGTCAGGCCGAGTTGCCAGATCCAGGGGCTCAGCGCGCGGCTCGTTCCGCGAAGCCAGCGCCATTGATGCAACGAACTGGCAAGTTGCCACCTCCCACGTGTAGCGAAGGGCATGCTCGCGGCATGCGCGCCGGTCGAGGTCGAGGGCCGCGAGCGCGGCCGCCTGCAGGTCCTCGCCAAGCACCCCGGTGACGCCATTCTCGACCACATCGATCGGTCCCGTCACCGGGTATGCGGCGACGGGAACTCCGCAGGCCATCGCTTCGAGCAGCACGAGTCCGAACGTGTCGGTGCGGCTGGGAAACACGAAGACATCCGCGGCGGCGACGTGACGCGCCAGTTCGTCCCCAAATCGGTAGCCGGTGAAGACGGCGCCGGGATATTTCCTGCGGAGTCCCTCGGTCGCCGGCCCATCACCCACCACGAGCTTCGAGCCCGCGAGGTCCAGCGAGAGAAAATCCTCGATGCCCTTCTCGACGGAGACCCGACCGAAATACAGCCAGATCGGGCGCGGCAACTCGAGGCATGATTCCTCGCGCGGCCGGAAGAGTTCGGTATCGACGCCGCGGCTCCACAGCACCAGGTTGCGGAATCCCCGTTCCGCGAGTGCATGTCTCATGGAAGGCGTGGCGACCAGAGTGCGCGTCGCGCTGCCGTGAAACCAGCGCAGGAATGCATAGCTGAGCGCCACCGGAATCGGGAAACGAGCGCGCACGTACTCCGGGAACTGGGTGTGATACGAAGTCGTGAAGGCGCGGCCGCGGCGCAGGCACCAGCGCCGTGCAGCCAGTCCCAGCGGGCCTTCCGTGGCGATGTGCACGGCGTCGGGGTCCAGGGCGTCGAGACGCCGCCGCACTTTCCGTGCGGCGAACAGCGACAGGCGGATTTCTGGATAGGTTGGACACGGAACGGTGCGGAAATCGGCAGGCGTGATGGGCGTGACCTCGTGACCTGCCTGCGACAGCTTCTCGGCGGTGATGGTCAACGTCCGGACGACGCCGTTGGTCTGCGGCAGCCAGGCATCCGTGACGAGCGCAATCTTCATGCCGCCTGGCCGATGGGCTCGGCACCGTCCAGCAGAGGCAATGCCTGCATGCCAGCGAGGACCTCGGCCGTCTCGGTCCAGCGCAGCAGACTCAGTCGCCCGGCGAAATCCTCGACCAGCGTCGTGCAGCTCTCCACCCAGTCACCGTCGTTGCAGTAGAGGATGCCGTCGATCTTCGTGATCTCGGCCCGGTGGATGTGGCCGCAGATTACGCCATCGACGCCACGGCGCCGGGCTTCGGCCGCGAGCGCCCGTTCAAAGTTGGCGATGTACTTCACCGCGTTCTTGACCTTGTGTTTGAGGAACGCAGCCAGCGACCAATACGGGTAGCCGAGCATCTGCCGCACTGCATTGAAGTAGCGGTTCAATCGCAAAGCCGCCGCGTAGGCACGATTCCCGAGAGACTCGAGCAGCGGGCTCGCCCTCACGATGCTGTCGAACTCGTCGCCGTGCAGGACCAGGAAGCGGCGCCCGTCCGCGGTCTCGTGGATCGCCTCGAGGCGGATCTCGACGTTACCCAGAGTAAGTCCGTCATGGTCGCGGAATGCGCGGTCGTGGTTGCCCGGCACGTAGACCACACGAGTGCCGTGTTTCGCCTTGCCAAGAATCGTGCGGATGACGTCATTGTGTGCCTGCGGCCAATAGAAACTACGCTGCAGGCTCCACATGTCGATGATGTCCCCGACCAGGTAGATCTGCTCGCACTCGACCCGGCGCAGGAAGTCGAGCAGGAACTCTGCCCGGCATCCCTTGAAGCCCAGGTGGACGTCGGAGATGAAGACGCTGCGCAGGCGCAGCGCGGGTTGCGGCGGCTTGGGGGTCATGATCGCTCTCTCCCGTGGCCTTGCTCGCTGCGGGAGATTGCCGACGCTTCATGACGTCGACGTGAACGCCGCAAGAAATGCTGATGACAATCAGCGCGGTAAGCGGCAGACC
>JBAVIQ010000416.1:0-1717 GCA_049687035.1 Steroidobacteraceae bacterium | reverse complement strand
CGGGCCAGCCGCCATCCGGATTGGCCTCCGCGTCCAGCAGATAACCCAGGCGGAAACTGTTGTTGACCAGGTTTTCGGTGCCAAAGCCAAGCGCGAATATCGGCGCCAGGTTGGCCGGAGTGGTTGCGGGCGTGACGTCGGTGAACGCCGGATCGGGAGGCGTCGAACTGAACATCGCATCCCTGGGCAGCTTGCCCTGTGCATACAACTGGCTTCTTGGCGACGTGCTCGGCAGCAGGGACTCGATGCCGCCGGCGTATTGCGGCTCGAAGACATCGGCCGTGCCGGAGTAGATGTTGCCGTAGGCCTTCTGGTACGCGGTCATCAGCAAGGTGAATGACACCGTCGCGCCCGAGCTGACTCTACCGGCAAAAACAGCGTCGACGAACGCTGCCATGGCGTACGGACCGGACATCGGCGCCGATGCCGTGACCGTCATCCCGGCGACCTGCATGGCGCGATGGGTTGCCATCGCCACGTAACCGCCCTGCGAGTACCCGGTAATGAACAGGCGACCGCTGTCCGCGGTCGCCGGTGCGGCGGCGGTCGGCAACGCGCTGCGTGCGGCGGTCAGCGCGTCGATCATGTCCTTCGACTGCTGGTCCGCGAGCAGGTATGGATGATAAGACAGCGTAGAACTGTCGTAGCCGGCGTAGTTCGGGGCGACCACGATGTAGCCCTGTGATGCGAACAGCGCCGTCATGATGAGCGCTTCGCCATTCGGGTCACCCTGCAGTCTTGTCATGTCGAATGCGCGGTCGGTCGTAGTGCCGTGGGCGTACAAGAGAATGGGGCGAGTGCCACGGCACTGTGGGTCGCTGCCGACCGGCACCATCAGCGCTCCGGAGGCGGTGGTTGGCTCGTTCGCGCCGCCGACCGTCGCGTATCGAATGCGGTGGACGGCGACGTCGCACAAGGGCGTTCCACCGATCGCGAGCACCTGCTGGTTGGCCAATGTGTTCAGTGCGAGCAGCAAAGCTGGAGCGCTGACAATGGTCACCAACTCGGGAGGACTCTGCAGCAGTTGACCGCGCGCCGGGTTCACAACGACGGCGTCCGGGCTCGACTTGCTTCCGCCACAGGCAGTCAGCAGCAGCGCCGTGAGAACGACGAGTGCTTGAACATCCATTCGACGCATGAGTCATGACCGTTGGCAGGCTGAGAGGGTGCAGCAACGTAATCCTGCGCTGCCGCTCATTGCCAGTCGGTACGGTAGCGCACGGGACGCCGTGCGTTCGATTCATCGCAATGTACGTTGACGCACCGAACGTGGCGTCACTTCCGCCTACGCTAACTAAGTGCTGAATGCGACCTGCTGGGTCGCCCGCGGTCCCGGACGGCCGGAGCCATCCGCACGACAGTCTCCCGCTTCCAGAGGATTACCCATGAACCGTTCGATATTGATGCTTGCGTTGATTGCAGCGCTCGGCTTGAGTGCTTGTGATCGACAGCCCACCGTCGTCACTGTTCCCGCTCCGGTTGCCGAGCCCGGCCCCGCCGGTCCGCAAGGCGAACCTGGTGCGCAGGGCAATACCGGCTACACCGGTCAATCCGGTGCGCAGGGTGATACCGGGTCCACGGGCCAGACCGGTGCGCAGGGCGACACGGGTTACACCGGCCAGCCCGGCGAGACCGGCCAGACGGGCGAGACCGGCAAGACCGGCCCCGGCACCACGGTGATCGTCGAGCCGTCGCCGCCACCGAAGACGAATTGAGC
>JBAVIQ010000415.1:0-10053 GCA_049687035.1 Steroidobacteraceae bacterium | reverse complement strand
CGGCGATATAGGGCTCGTGGCTGTACTGTTCGAAGAACATCCACTGCAGTGCCTCGGCGCGTCCCCAACGATCCGCGGGCACCAGCGGCGTGTTCTCGGCCAGGTACCAGAGGATTGCGCCAGACTCGGCCAGCATCCGGCCATCCTCGAACTCCAGTAACGGCACACGGCCGTTCGGATTCTTCGCGAGGAAATCGGCCGTGCGCGTCGAACCGTCGTGCAGCCCGTATTCCTTGAGCGAGATCGCAATGCCGCATTGGCGAGCGGCGAGGCGAACTTTGTAGCAGTTCCCGGACATCTGCATCTGGTGAAGAATGGGCATCGTGTGCACCTGTCGCGTCTGAAGATCCCGATCCATCGTGCCATGGAAAGCGGTAATGTTCGCCGCCCGATGACTCGCATTGGAGTGATAGATGGCGCTCGGCGCAACGATGTACGTCTTCCAGGTGCGCCTGGCCGATGCCGATCGGGGTGTCTACGAGACGCTGACGATCCGGGTCGCCCGGCACCCGTCCGAGACCGCCGAGTACCTGGTCACCCGGCTGCTCGCCTACTGCCTCGAGTACACCGAGGGCATGGCGTTTTCGAAGGGCTTGTCCGACCCGGATGAGCCAGCGATCAGCGTACGGGACCTCACGGGCGTACTGCAGACCTGGATCGACATCGGCGCACCGGATGCCGCCCGGCTGCACAAGGCGGCGAAGGCCGCACCGAACGTGGCCGTGTATGTGCATCGGGACCCGGAGCAGCTGCTGTCGCGCCTCGCCGGCGAACGAATTCACCGTGCCGATGCCCTGCGGATTTGCGCGGTGGATCGGGAGCTGCTGGCGACATTCGTCGCGCGCCTGGACAGACGGATGGACTTCGACCTGGCCGTCTCCGATCGAACGGTCTATCTGTCGCTCGGCGAGGAGACCTTCACTGGCACGGTGGATGAAAGGCGGATCGTGGCCTGAGGTCGGCGGCCCGTGCCACACGCGGGACGTCCCGGTTGTGGCCTGTGCCGTTTCAGCGGATGCTGTACCCGCTCTAGATCACGCCCGCTCCGCCCCAACTGTGAGTGAACCGACCGCATGATGCACCCGACCCCCCGGCTTGAACACGTCGTCGCAACGGCCGCCCAGTGGGGCCTCTCCCAGCCGAAGGTCCACGGTGAAGATGACCGCAAACGCGCCCTCTCCGCGGTCGCCACGGACCTGAACGGACGGCTGAAGCAATGCTGCAAGAGCGCCGAATCGCCGTCCAAAGCCGCGCTCGAGATGCGCAGCCACTTGACCCTGTTTGCCCGCTACGGGCTTCCCAACGAGAAGGCGACGCAACTCGTCAGGGACTTGACGATGCAGGCATTCACGCCAAAAAGGCGCTGAACCCCTGAAGCTTGCGGCAGCGGGAGCGCTATCGGGCCGCGGGACATTGCGGCATGATGCCCGCCGCACTGGCCGAACCAGGAAGGACAGCACCGTGTCACTTGACCCGCAAGCGGTCGCTGAATTGGCGCAGGCGTACACCGCGGCGTGGAATTCCAGATCCGCCGAGAATGTCGCCTCGCATTACGCCGCGGACGGCCAGATCGTCATCAACTGCGGCGAGGCCTGGCAAGGGCGCTCCCGCATTGCCGCCATGGCCACGGGTTTCTTCACCGACGTCCCCGACCTTGCATTGAGTTGTGACGAGCTGCGTTGTGCCGGGTCGCATGCCGTCTATGTCTGGACCTTCACCGGCCACGATGCAAAGACAGGCAAGCCGCTGCGAGTGCGTGGCTGGGAAGAATGGGACCTCGACGACGACCTGAAAGTGAAGGCTTCGCGTGGCTGGTATGACGCCGACGACTACGCCCGACAAGTGGCTGGAGCCTGACGCCATGGCAACGAACGCCAGGGAACGGCAACTGGCGGGGGCCACGGCCACGGCGATTCTCGGGATCGACACGCTGTGGGGCGGCGACGTCTGCAACCCGTCGGGCACCGGCCGCTTCATCGCAGACTCGTGGTTCTCCGACGAGCCGCTGCCCAAGGCCTACCAGCATCCTGCGGCGGCGAAGCTCCGGCAAAGCGGTGGCGTGGCCGGCAAGAAGATCGACGTGTCAGCCGTCGATGCGTACCTGAAGGCCATCGACATTCCAGCTGCCATCGGCGAATTGAACGCAGCGGCGGGCAACGCCGGCCAGTTGCGAGGCGCGTACCTGCAGGGCCTGTGCGAATGCCTGGGCGTGATGTGGGACCTGGTGCAGGAACGGCTCGGGCGTGGACAGTCCGTGCCGTACGAGCGGTGCGTGACAGCGTCGACCGGTGCCGCGCCGACGCCCTCTGATCCCGTCGCCAAGCGTGAGCGCATTGCGGAGCTGCTCACCAGGCAGGGCTACAAATCGACAACGCGCGCGAAGCTGCTGGCATCGGTCGATGCCTGGCGCCGCGAGCGCAGGGTGCCGCAGAAATCGATTCCGATGATTGCCGATGCGTGCATTGCGCAATTCGACGCGGGTGCGGCCAGGCACATTGTCCCGTACCTGCCCAAGGCGCTGCGCGGCGTGCCCCGCGCCAACATCGAGTTCCTGGCCATCGAAAACGCCTGGTTTTCGGGCTCGATGAACTACATCGGCCGTGCACGCAACCGTGACGGCTCGCCGCAGTACGAGGCAACGTACGAGATCAATGCAGCGCTCGAGATCTCGGTGCCCGAATTCATGCAGCTGGTGTCGCACGAAGTCGTGCCGGGCCACGTGACGAACTTCGCCTGGATCCAGGCGCTGTACGCGCGACGCAAGCTCGGTTTCGAGTCGAGCGTGCTCGCCATGAACACGCGCGGCGCAGCGTTGTCGGAAGGCATCGCGAACAATGCGATCCTGCTGGCGTTCGGAGTTACGGAAATCGATGCGCTGCCTGACGTCGACCTGCAGCTCGGCACGCTGCTCGCGCTGCTGCAGGACGATGCCAAGAACCAGTCGTCGTTCCTGACGTGGGAGAAGCGCTGGGCGCAGGACAAGGTGCGCACCGTACTGCGCAACGAATACCTCTGCTCCGACGAGCGGGCCGACAAGCTGTCGGGCGCCTGGGGTCGTCACCCGCTGCTGGGACGCATGTACCTGCCGGCCTACCGTGCCGGCACCGTCAAGGTCGCGGCGCTGCGCAGGAAGCACGCGCCGGAGAAGATCATACCGGCGCTGTATGGCGCACTCGGGCTGGTGGATCTCGTGACGATCGACCAGGTGCTCGACGGTGGCGCAGCAAACGGCGGCGATGGCCGCAAGCGCTGACAACGGCACGGTCGGCGAGGGCTCCGCCGACACGGACGCAGGCGCTGCCGCCGCCGCGAAGCCCTGGGCCGTCTACCTCCTGCACTGCGAGGGCGGCAAGAGCTACGTCGGCATCAGCCCGTGGCCGCACGAGCGGTTCGCAGCGCACAAGGCGGGCAAGGGAGCAGCCTTCACGCGCGCCAATCGTCCGGTTTCGCTCGCAGCGATCGCGTGGTTCGAAAGTCGCAGCGCCGCTGCCTCGATGGAAGCACGACTGAAGGCACTGTCGCGGCCGGCGAAGCTCGCGTGGTTCGAGCGCTTCAAGGCAGCGACGGCTACGGTGCCGGCGACACTCGATGTCGGATTAGCCAGCCTGGTGAGTCGCCGATTGATCAGCTCGATCTGACGTTTCAGCTGAAACGTCAAGTTGAACTGATCAATGGCCGACGCCGGCTGGACGCGTCGACTACGGCTTCTTCCTGGAACGTCGCGACGCTGCCGCCATCGAGTGCTGTGCGACGTAGTGCGCCGCCACGTCGTCACCTGCACTCGCCGCACGGTGAATGCCTTCGATGATCATCTTCTCGGCGCGCTCGGTACCCACCCAGTTCACGATCGTGACCCACTTGCCCTTCTCCAGGTCCTTGTAGTGCTGGAAAAAGTGCGCAATCTGGTCGATGAGCGTGACCGGCAGGTCCTTGTACGACTTCACGCCGGAATAGAACGGGTGGAGCTTATCCACCGGCACCGCGATGATCTTTTCGTCATCACCGGCCTCGTCCTTCATCAGCAGGGCGCCGACAGGGCGTACCCGAACGATGGCACCGGCCACCACGGGGCTCGGCACTACGACGATCACGTCGACCGGGTCGCCGTCGCCCGAGAGCGTGTGCGGGATGAAGCCGTAGTTGCCGGGATAGAACATCGCGGTGTTGAGGAAGCGGTCCACGCGCAGTGCGCCCGATTCCTTGTCGAGTTCGTACTTGACCGGCACGCCGCCCTGCGGAATCTCGATCAGGACGTTGATGTCGCTGGGCGGGTCGGCGCCGATGCTGATCTTGTTGATGTCCATGGGGGGAAGGGCGGAAGGGGGGAAGGGGGGAAGGGGTTAGGCGTGGTATTGCGGCGAGAGCTCGTGCACGGCCTCGATCATCGCCAGCGCGTGCTCGGGTTTCACTTCCGGATGGATGCCGTGGCCGAGGTTGAACACGTGGCCCGGGCCCTTGCCGTAGCTGGCCAGCACGCGGCCGACCTGCTCGCGGATCTTGGCCGGCGGCGCATAAAGCACGCTCGGGTCGAGGTTGCCCTGCAGCGCAACCTGGTCCTGCACCTTGCGTCGCGCAGCGGCGAGGTCGGTCATCCAGTCGACGCCGAGCGCGTCACAGCCCGTGGCCGCCATGTCGTCCAGCCAGTCGCCGCCGCCCTTGGTGTAGAGGATGACCGGCACGCGACGCCCATCGGCTTCCCGTGTCACGCCGTCGACGATCTGCTGCATGTAGCGCAGCGAAAACTCGCGGTAATCCGCGGGAGTCAGCGCACCACCCCACGTATCGAACACCATGACCGCCTGCGCGCCCGCCGCAACCTGGCCGTTGAGGTACGCAATCGTCGCGCGCGTGATCACGTCGAGCAGCCGGTGCAGTTCCTGCGGCGCGCCGTAAAGCATGCCCTTGATGTGCTCGAAGTTCCTGCTGCTGCCGCCTTCGACCATGTACGTGCCGACCGTCCACGGACTGCCTGCGAAACCGATCAATGGCACGCGGCCCTTGAGTTCGCGACGGATCGTGCGGACCGCATCCATCACGTAGCGCAGCTCGCCTTCCGGATCCGGAATCGGCAGCTGGTCGATGTCGGCGGGCGTGCGCACCGGGCGCGCGATCTTCGGACCCTCGCCGGTTTCGAACGAGAGGCCGACCTTCATCGCGTGGGGTACGGTCAGGATGTCCGAGAACAGGATTGCCGCATCGAGCCGGTAACGGTCGAGCGGCTGCAGTGTCACTGCGCAGGCCAGCTCGGGGTTCATGCACAGCTGCAGGAAGCTGCCCGCTTTCGCGCGCGTGGCACGGTACTCCGGCAGGTAGCGTCCGGCCTGGCGCATCATCCAGACCGGGGTGCGGGGCGTGGGCTGGCGCAGCAGGGCACGCAGCAGCAGGTCGTTCTGCAGCGGTGCGCTCACGGGCGTGCTCCGGCAAAGGACCGGGCAATGGTCTGCTGGATGGCTTCGGCCGCTGCACGCGGATCGGCGGCATCACGGATCGGACGGCCGACGACGATGTAGTCGGCGCCGTTGGCGAACGCCTGCGCGACGTCGACGGTGCGTTTCTGGTCGTCCACCGGCTTGTTCTCCACCGGACGAATACCCGGTGTAACGACGAGCAGCCGGTGATCGATGAACTCGCGCAGCATTGGCGCCTCGAGGCCCGACGAGACGACGCCGTCGCACCCGGCTTCGAGCGCGCGCCGGGCGCGCGAGAGCACCAGCTTCTCGACGTCGACGGCGAACCCGAGGTCATCGAGGTCGCCGCGGTCGAGGCTCGTGAGCACCGTCACCGCGAGGATCTTCACGTCGCCCTTGGCCGCTGCTGCGGCTTCCATGATGGCCTGGTTACCGTGGATCGTCGCGAACGTGACGCCTCGATTGCGCAGCTGCTTGACCGCAGCTGCGACCGTGGCGGGAACGTCGAAGAACTTGAGGTCGACGAAGATCTTCTTGCCACGCGCGACCATCCAGTCGAGCAGTTCGAAGTAGCCGCCGGACATGAACAGCTCGAGACCGATCTTGTAGAAGACGACGGAATCGCCGAGCTGCTCGACGAGCTGGCGCGCCGCCTGCGGCTCGGCGACGTCCATGGCGAAGATGAGACGTTCCCGGTTGGGGATGTTCTTGGGGGTCAAGGCGGCACTCCGGAAAAAGCCTGCGAATGCTACCAGACAGACCCTGGGTCAGGTCCGTTCGGCGGGATTGAACAGCCGGCGGTGCTCGAGGATCGCGAAGCGGTCGGTCATGCCCGCGATGTAGTCGGCCACGGCACGCGCGCGGCCGGGCTCACCGTCCGCGGCTTCGAGCCTGCGCGCTGCGTCCTGGTGCTCGGTCGGCATCAGGTTGACCTCGCCGCACATCGCGCCGAACAGCTCGCGCACGACCCGCTGTGCCTTGGTCGTCATGCGCAGCACGCGGAAATGCTTGTAGAGGTGCTCACGCAGATAGCGCTTCAGTTCCAGGTGCTCTTCGCGGACGACGTCGCTGAACATGAGCAGCGGTGCCGGACGCGACCGCACCTCGTCCACGCTCTTCGGCGCAGCGCTGGCCAGCGAGACCGTCGAGGCATCGACCAGGTCATTGACCGTGTAATCGATCATGCGGCGCACGACCTCGTGCACGAGGCGCCGGCCGCCGAGCTGCGGGTACAGCCCGCGCACGAGCTCGAACTGACGACCGAACATGCGGCAGCCGCAAAGGTCCTCGATCGTGATCAGCCCGGCACGGATGCCGTCGTCGACGTCGTGGTTGTTGTAGGCAACCTCGTCGGCAAGGTTCGCCAGCTGCGCCTCGAGACCGGGCTGCAGGCGCTGCAGGAACCGCTCGCCGAGCTCGCCGAGCTTGCGGGCGTTGGCCGCCGAGCAGTGCTTGAGGATACCTTCGCGCACTTCGAAGGTCAGGTTCAGGCCGGGAAATTCGGCGTAGCGCTCCTCGAGCTCGTCCACCACCCGCAGCGACTGCAGGTTGTGCTCGAACCCGCCGAAATCGCGCATGCATTCGTTGAGCGCATCCTGCCCGGCGTGACCGAAGGGGGTGTGGCCGAGGTCGTGCGCGAGGCAGATCGCCTCGACCAGCGGCTCGTTGAGGCCGAGCGCCCGCGCCACGCTGCGCGCGATCTGCGCCACCTCGAGCGAATGCGTGAGCCGCGTGCGGTAGAGGTCGCCTTCGTGATTGACGAAGACCTGCGTCTTGTAGACGAGCCGGCGGAACGCAGTCGAATGCACGATGCGGTCGCGATCGCGCTGGTACTCGGTGCGATGACGCGGCGGTGGCTCGGCAAAGCGGCGGCCACGCGAGGCCGCGGAACGCTGCGCGTAGGCTGCGAGGACCGTGTCGTCGTCGCTGCCCGACACGTGCATGCCGCCCTGCCCGCTCATGCCGCCACCTCGAAGTGGCCGCGCAGGGTCGCCTGCAATGCGTCGGCCGGATAGTCGCCCGTGACGATGCCTGCACCGAGCTGGCGCAGCAGCACGAGCCGGATGCGCCCCTGCAGTACCTTCTTGTCCATGCCCATCAGCTCGAGGGCCCTGGCGGCACCGATGGCCGGCGCCCTGGTCGGCAGTTCCGCGCGATGTAACAACTCGCGCACACGGGCAACGTCGGCCGTGCCGATGTAGCCGAGGCGCTGCGAGAGGTCCGCCGCGAGCAGCATGCCGAGCGCCACGGCCTCGCCGTGCAGCCATTCGCCGTAGCCGGCCGCAGTCTCGATGGCGTGGCCGAAGGTGTGACCCAGGTTCAGCAATGCGCGCTGGCCGTGTTCGCGTTCGTCGGCCGCGACGATCCGCGCCTTGATCTCGCACGACCGCCGCACGGCCTGTGCCAGTGCGTCCATGTCGAGCGCCAGCAGCCTGTCGACGTTGCCCTCGATCCACGCGAGAAAATCAGCATCGTCGATCAGGCCGTACTTGATCACTTCGGCGAGTCCCGCCCGCAGTTCACGCGGCGGCAGCGAACGCAACGTGCCGAGGTCAGACAGCACCGCACGCGGCTGGTGAAACGCGCCGATCATGTTCTTGCCACCGGGGTGATTGACGCCCGTCTTGCCGCCCACGGCCGAGTCGACCTGGGCGAGCAGCGTCGTCGGCACCTGCACGAAGTCGATGCCGCGCTGGTAGCAGGCGGCCGCGAACCCGGCCATGTCGCCGACCACGCCGCCACCGAGCGCGACGACGCAGGCATCACGATTCAGGCGGGCTTCGATCAACGCATCGAACACGCGCTCGAGCACGGCCAGTGTCTTGTGCTGCTCGCCATCGGGCAGTTCGACCGTGCGCACGCGCTTGCCGGCGAGGCCCGCCAGCAGGCGAGCGGAGTAAAGCGGACCGACAGTTTCGTTCGTGACGATGAGGACGTCGCGCGCAGTGACGTGACGGGCCACGAGCTCTGCGTCGTCGAGCAGGTCCTGGCCGATCACGATCGGGTAGCTGCGATCGCCCAGGTTGATCTGCAGCGTCTGCGGCGCGCGACCCGTCATGGTTCGGGCCCCTCCATGCCGACCAGGCCGAGGTGACGACAGATTTCGTCGACCACCGTCTTCACCTTGCGGCCGTCAGTGTCGACGACGACCTCGGCCACCTCGGTGTAAAGGGGCGCACGCTGTTCGAACAGGCGTTCGAGCGTGCCGCGCGGGTCGTCGTTGTTGAGCAACGGCCGGTCATTGCTGCGCCGGGTGCGGGCGAGTTGCTGGTCCACGGACGTCCGAAGATACACGACACGGCCGCGGGTGCGCAGGCGCTCGCGGGTGCCGGCGTCGAGGACGGCCCCGCCACCCGTCGAGATCAGCACCCCGTCGCGGCGGGTAAGCGCGTCGATGATCTCGGCCTCGCGGCTGCGGAAGCCGGCCTCGCCCTCGCGCTCGAAGATAAAGGAGATATCGACGCCCGTGCGGGCCTCGATTTCCGCGTCGCTGTCGATGAATTCGAGCGCCAGCCGTTGCGCCAGCTGCCGGCCGACCGCGCTCTTGCCCGAGCCCATCGGGCCTACCAGGAAGACGTTCATGCGCGGCGGTGCATCGGCGTTCTGGACCCCCAAAAGAAGTGCGGCCGCAGGGTCACTGCGGCCGCGCATTCTCGCACCGGAGGGCCGGCGCGTCAGTAGACCTCGGCGCCCTCGCGCAGGATCTTCGGCGTCACGAAAATCAGGAGCTCGTCCTTGTTGTCGGTCTTCGCCTTGCTGCGGAACAGGTACCCGAGGCCCGGGATATCGCCGAGGAACGGCACCTTGTTGACGGTGTCGCGGCGCTCGGTCTCGAGGATGCCGCCGAGGACGACCGTCTGGCCGTCGTTGACGAGCACCTGGGTCGTAATCGTGCGCGTGTCGATGCTCGGCACGCTGCCGCCGGTCGCGCTCGGCAGGACCTGGCCGACGCTGTCCTTCGACACGGTCAGGTCCAGGATCACGCGGTCGTCCGGAGTGATCTGCGGCGTGACCTTGAGCGACAGGACGGCCTTCTTGAACTGCGTCGTCGTGGCGCCGCTCGAAGCCGATTCCTGGTACGGGATCTCGGTGCCCTGCTCGATCACCGCTTCCTTGCCGTTGGCGGTGATGACGCGCGGAGCCGAAACCACTTCACCCCGGCCTTCGCGCTGCGCGGCCGTGATTTCAAGGTCGACCACGTAGTCGGAGTCGAGCAGCGTCATGGCCAGGCGGCCGGCCGGGTTCGCGATCGGCAGGTTGACCATGTAGCGCTCCACCCCGGTGGAAACCGAGTTGCCGTCGATGGCGACACCACCTGGACCGTTCGGCGAAATAATCGGGCCACGCGAGCCGTCAGCCGAGTTGAGACCGCTGTTGCTGACGTACATCAAGCCGTCATTGCTGCCGTAATTGCCCACGAACGCGCCGCCGAAACGCACGCCCAGCTCGCGGCTGAAGTCGTCGTTGACGATGACGATACGGGCTTCGATCAGCACCTGCTTGACGGGGATGTCGAGCGTCTGCACCAGGCGACGAATGTCGGTCAGGCGCTCGGCCGTGTCCTGCAGCAGCAGCGTGTTCGTGCGTTGGTCGATCGCGAGGCTGCCGCGATCCGACAACAGCGAGCCCTTGCCCTGCGACTGGA
>JBAVIQ010000414.1:0-8203 GCA_049687035.1 Steroidobacteraceae bacterium | reverse complement strand
CGCGACATGGACGTCGCGCGCGAGCCTACAGGGACGTATTCACGGCGTGTCTTCCGCTCGCATCCGGACAATCGCATCCGCGGGCCGTCGCACGCAGCTGTGGGCCGCTGATTTCAAGCTCCGCGGGAGAATCGATGCACCTGAGCAGCCACAGATCAAGGCGCGGCTACCGCCGCCGCCAGAGCACTTCGCTCCCATGCTCATGCCGCGCCAGCACGCGCGCAATCACGAACAACAGGTCCGACAACCGATTGAGGTACTGCGGGACCTCGGGCGCCACGGATTCCGCGCGAGCAAGAGCCCACACGCGCCGCTCTGCGCGACGCGCGACGGTGCGGGCAAGGTGGCACGCGGAGGCCGCCTGGCCACCACCCGGCAGGATGAAATCCTTGAGCGGCGGCAGGCCTTCGTTGAACGAGTCGAGCGCCTGTTCGAGCCGGTCGACGTAGGCCGCCGTGATCGCCCGATGCCCGGGAATGCAGAGTTCGCCACCAAGGTCGAACATGTCGTGCTGGACTTCGGTCAGCGTAGCCTGCACGGCATTGGGCAGGCCCGGCACCGCGAGCACCACGCCGATCGCGCTGTTCGCCTCGTCCACCGTGCCATAGGCCTCGACCCGCAGGTGTTCCTTCGGCACCCGCATCCCGTCGCCGAGGCCCGTGCTGCCGTCGTCGCCAGTGCGCGTGTAGATCCTGCTGAGTCGGTGGCCCATGACTGCTACTTGCCTCTGTTGCCTGCGCCCGGAGCGTACCGCATCGACACGTACAAGCCGCGGTCCGGGGTGTTGTAGGTGCTGGCGAGTTCGTAGTCCTCGTCCAGCAGGTTCTCGACGCGGGCGATCAGCGAGAGGCTCGGCGTGGCCCGCCATTCGGCGGTCAGGTTCGCGAGCACGTAGCCGTCGAGCGTCGTGGCCTGCGGGAAGCCGAAGTCCTTGCGGTCGCCCGTTGCCAGCACATCGAGACCGAGCAGCACCGGGCCGATCGCGCGCGTCAGGCCAACGGTGAGGCTTTCCTGCGCACGGCGCAACAGCCGCGAGTCGTCGGCAAGGTCACGCGGGTCCTGGTAGATCGCTTCCACGCGGGCCTGCCAGAGCGAGCCGGTGTAGACCCACGAGGCCTCGATTCCCTGGATGCGCGCCCTGGCCACGTTCTGGTTGATGCCCTCGAACGGGTCGTAGGACAGGACCGTAAAGTCGATGAGGTCCTCGATATCGGTGTGGAAGGCCGAAAGCGTCAGCGACTGCTGCGGCGTCAGTGCATGCTTCACCCCGACTTCGTAATTCTGCGAGCGCTCCGGCTTCAGGTCGGGGTTGCCACCGTACCCGTAGCGATCCGTCGCGTCGGGCGCGCGGAAGCCGCTGCCCGCCAGGCCGTAGACGCGAGTGCGCTGTTCATTGAAGGCGTAGCCGTACTCGGCGTTCCACGTGACTGCGGAACCTGCCGTCTCGTGGTCGGTGTAGGCGAGCGCCAGCATCGCGAGATGTGGCCCGACCGAGATCCGATCCTGCAGGTAGACATTGACCGCGTCGGTATCCGACTTGAATCCCTCGCCGAACGATTCGCTGCTCGCGCGCTCGCGCGAATACATCGCGCCGACGCCGAGCCCGTGCACCTGCGACAGCTGCCAGTCGTACTGGGCGTCCAGCGTATTGCGATCGGTCTTGAGGAAATCGGGCGACTGGTTCTGCTGGATCTCGTCCTCGAGGCGGTTGACCGAGACGCGAGCCTCGCCTGCAGCACCTACGGCCAAGCGCATTTCGGCCGCCGTCGTCGACGTGACGTAATCCTGGTCGACGGGCGCGAGGAAGTAATCGGAGTACTCGGTCGTGCCCGCAGTCCGGTAGTGACGGACCGTGACTTCGGCCGCACCAACGTCGGCGCGCAGCGCGAGGTTCGCGCTCAGGTTTTCGTAACCGCGGTCGATGTTGTCGGTCGTACGGGTCGGGAAGCCGTCGCCGTCTGTCCACGAAACACCGACATCGAGTGCTGCGGACTGCCCGAGGTCGACACCGCCGTTGAGGCTGGCGCGTTGCGTGTCGTAGGCACCGTAGCCTGCTTCAGTGATCCAGCCGTCCTGCGAGCCGCGGCGGGTCACGACGTTGACCACGCCGCCGATCGCATCGCTGCCCCACAGCGCAGAGCGCGGGCCTTTCACGACTTCGATGCGCTCGATCATGTCGGGCCGGATGTTCTGCAGGCCGGGCAGGCCGATGGTGCCCGGATTGATGCGGATGCCGTCGACCAGCACCAGCGTCTGGTTGCTCTCGGCGCCGCGGATGAACATCGCCGTCGGCTGGCCGGGGCCGCCGTTGCTTGCGATGTCGAGACCGGCGTGGAACCGCAGCAGCTGCGCGGCGTCACCGGCATTGCTGCGTTCGATCGTCTTGCGGTCGATCACGACGACAGGCGCCACCACCTCGTCGGCGGGCGTCGGCACGCGGGTCGCCGTGACGATCACGTTCATCTCGGGCTGAACGTCGTCGGCGCGACTGGTCGTCGTGATGACGGTCGCAATCAGGGTCGCGGTGCCCCACAGGCCATGGATGGAATTGCGAAGAAAACTCGACCGCGCGAAAAACGCGGAATTCGACCTGGACATCGTCTTGCCACACCCCGTGCATGCGTCCTCGTGGACGCAAGAAAAAATCCAGCAACGGGATGGGGGTGTGGCGGAGCGGGGGCGGCGATCGCTGGACGGATCGGCGCCCGAGTTCCGGCCGCTCGCCCACCGCGACGCTGGTCTAGATCGACGGGCCGGTCTCCGGACTCTCGAGCGGGCTTGTGGGCCCTGCCTGCATCCCCTTCCCGCGCTTTGTGGCGCAGTGGGTGCCGGACCTTGCGGACCGGGTGATGTGGCTTCACTCGACTACCGTTGCGGGGGCAGTGCCGGAATTTGACCGGCTTCCCGTTCTCCCTGAGCCTGCGCTCGCGGGATCACCTGTCGGAGGCCGCACGTTAGGGAAGGCAGGGGGTGATGTCAAGGAAGCCGCGGTACTATGGCGTTTCGTCATCGGGATCGTTGCCATGCCTCATTCTGAGTTCCTTGCGACCGCGCTGGAAGCAGCCTGCGCTGCCGACGACGTCGTTCGTCACTACTACCAGCGCAACCTCAAGATCACGATCAAGGCCGACAAGTCGCCGGTGACCGAGGCCGACGTCGAGACCGAGAAAGCGATCCGCTCGCTGCTCGCCGCGAAGTATCCAACGCACGGCTTCCACGGTGAAGAAACGGGCACCGCGGCGCTCGATGCGGACTACGTCTGGTTCGTCGATCCGATCGACGGCACCAAGGCGTTCGTGCGCGAGTACCCGATGTTTTCAACGCAGATCGCGCTGATGCACAGGGGCCGGTTGATCGTCGGCGTGTCGTCCGCGCCGGTGTACGGCGAACTCGCCTACGGCGAGATTGGTGTCGGTGCCTGGCTGAACGAGCAACCGCTGCGCGTCAGCAGCATCGACACGATCGAGAACGCAGCGCTCTCGACGGGCAACCTGAAGTCGCTGGCGACGGGACCGCGCTGGCCCGCGTTCGGCAAGCTCGTCGGCCGGCTGAGCCGCATTCGCGGTTACGGTGATTTCCTGCACTACCACCTGCTGGCGTCGGGCCGCATCGATGCGGTCGTCGAGTCGGACGTCAACATCCTCGATGTCGGCGCGTGCGCGGTGATCGTCGAGGCCGCAGGCGGTCGATTCACCGATCTCGAGGGGCGGCCGTTCACGCCGCAGAGCACGGGGGTGCTCGCGACGAACGGCAGGCTGCACCAGGCGATTTACGACGCGATTCATTCCTGATCGCACAGGACACGGAGGCATGCAGACAATGACGAAGAAGATCATTGCGGTGGCGGGCGCGACCGGCGCGCAGGGCGGCGGACTCGTGCGATCGATCCTTGCGGATCCCACTGGCGAATTCGCCGTCCGTGCCATCACGCGCGATCCGGACTCGCCGAAGGCGCGCGCCCTGGCGGCTGCCGGCGCCGAAGTCGTCGTAGCGGACATCGCCGACCGGGCGGCCGTGGCGCGGGCGTTCGCAGGCGCTCATGGCGCGTATTGCGTGACGTTCTTCTGGAACCACTTTTCGCCGGACCAGGAACGGGCCGAAGCCCATGCAATGGCCGACGCCGCGAAGCAGGCGGGCGTGCAGCACGTGGTCTGGTCCACGCTCGAAGACACGCGACGCTGGGTCAAACTCGACGACGCGCGCATGCCGACGCTCATGGGCAAGTACAAGGTGCCGCACTTCGACGTGAAGGGCGAAGCGGACGACTACTTCCGTGGGACAGGCGTGCCGACCACCTGCCTGCTGACGTCGTTCTACTGGGACAACCTGATCCATTTCGGCATGGGCCCCAAGGCCGGTCCCGACGGCAAGCTGTACTTCGCATTGCCGATGGGCGCCAGGCCACTGCCAGGCATAGCGGCCGACGACATCGGTCGTTGTGCGCATGGGATCTTCAAGCGCGGCAACGAGTTCGCGGGCCGTACCGTGGGCATCGCGGGCGAACACCTCACCGGCGCGCAGATGGCGGCCGGACTCACTCGTGCGCTCGGTCGCGAGGTCCTGCACCAGGATGTGCCGTTCGACGTCTATCGCGGCCTGGGCTTCCCCGGTGCGGAAGACCTCGGCAACATGTTCCAGTTCAATCACGACTTCAGTGCCGACTTCTGCCGTGCGCGCAGCGTCGAGTTCACGCGTTCGATCAACCCGCACCTGCAGAGTTTTGCGGACTGGCTGGCGGCGCACGCCCGCGAGATCCCGCTCACCTGACCGAACCTCAAGACGCAGAATGGCATCCTGATGCGGGCGTGGGCCTCGGCCTGATCGCTGCCGGCGTCGCCGTGCTCAACGTGTTGTCGAAATCAGTCGCGCGTTGATCAGGCGGCGACGAACGTCCGGCCGTGTTCCCAGCGCAATTCGCGCACGGCGATGCCGTAGAGCTCGCCGATCGAGTGCTCGTTGAGCGCCTCGTCGCAAGGGCCGCAATGCCAGCGGCCATCACCGAACAACAGCAATGCCGAATCGGCAAAGCGTGCGGCAAGCCCGATGTCGTGCAGGCTGACGACCACGGTGCGGCCAGCATCTGCGAGCCGCCGGAAGATTCGCAGCACGTCGAGCTGATGTTGCGGATCCAGCTGGTGAATCGGTTCATCGAGCAGGAAGACCGCCGGATCCTGGGCGAGGATCGTCGCGATCGAGAGCCGCCGCCGCTCACCGCCCGACAGTGTCGCAATGTCGCGTGCTTCGAAGCCGGCGAGATCGACCGCAGCCAGGGCACGTTGTGCGGCTGCGCGGTCGTCCGTGCTTTCCCAGGCCCAGAAATCGAGGTGCGGGTGACGTCCGACGAGCACGGCCTCGAGCGCCGTTGCTGGAAACGGATCGTCGACCATTTGCGGCAGCAAGCCCAGCGTGCGCGCGAGTTCACGGCGTGGCCACGAATCGATGTGTCGCCCCGCAACGAGCACCTCGCCGCGGGCGGGTGCGCGCAGTCCTGCGAACGTGTGCAGCGTCGAACTCTTGCCCGAACCGTTGCGGCCCAGCACGACCAGCAACTTGCCGGCCGGCACGTCGAGTGTCAGGTCGCGCACGAGTGTGCGGCCAGGCACCTCGACCGTGACTGCCGCGCAAGCCAGGGCGGATCGGCTCGTCATGGCTGCCACCCGATCTCGAGCGCAGTCGCGGGTCCGACCATCATCTGCTCCAGGCTGTCGGCAATGACCGCGTCGCGCGTGCTGGTCGCGATGCGGCCGGCCATGATTTCCCCGAAGGCCTGCGGGTAAAGCGGCTGCCGGTTCGGCTCGCCGAGTCCCGTGGGTGCAAGGGGCTGTCCGGTCGCGAGATCGTACTTGTCGGTGGCACCCAGCGTATGCAGCACCTCGTGGACCACGACCACCTGGTTGCTGCCGGCGGCCGCCCCGTCGCCATACAGGTGCGTCAACGCGATGAGCCCCTTGCTGAGACCCACCGAATCCGGCATCGCCACGGCACCCGGCCCGAGCGGCGAATAGAGGGCGAAAACCTGGATGTCGGGTGCGGGCAAAGGATCGTTCCAGGCAGTCCGGGCGGCGAAGTAACGGAGGCGCAGGCTCCAGAGCGCGATCGTGAGCGGCCCGGGCCGATCCGGCAAAGCCGGTGGTAACTCGGTCGCGATGTGCGAGACACGGATCCGCACGGGCTGCTCGAGCGTGATGCCATGACGCGTCGCTTCGTCGACGAAGAATGATTCCACGTCCGCGAAATCCCCCGCCTGCAACGCGGCGGTGTAAGCGCGGACACCGGTGTCCGTCGATGCGCTGATCGGGTACACCGTGACGCGCAGAGTGTCGTTCCAGTCACGGCTGCGCGCGCGATCGAGCCAGGCGCCGAGCGCGACGAAGAGCAGGACCGCGACCAGGATTGCGAGGCGCAGCGTGCCGAGGAAGGTGCGTGCGGCCAAGGTGATGGGGTCCTGGCGCTGATGGAATCAGGGATACAGGCGCGTGGCCTGCCACGGGCCCGGCGTGTAGGCATGGTTGCCCGAGGGCTGCAGCGTACGGGTCCAGCGTGCGCGGTCGTGCACGCGGAAAGCGCCTTCGCACCACAGTTCGACGGCTTCGAGCCAGAAATGGTATCCGCCCCAGTGCGGTGGGCGCGTGGGCGCCGTGCCATGACGGGCGGCTTCGACTGCAACCCGCTTCAACAAGGTCGCGCGCGAATCGAGCGGCTGGCTCTGCAGGCTGGCCCAGGCGCCGATGCGGCTCTCGATCGCACGCGAGGAGAAATACGCGTCGCTCTCCTCGGGCGGGCAGAACACCACGCGGCCTTCGATCCGGACCTGCCGGCTCAGCGTGTCCCAGTGCAGCACGCCGGCGACGCGTGGGTTCGCCGCGAGCTCGCGGCCCTTGCGACTGTCGTAGTTGGTAAAGAAGACGACATAACCCGGGTTCGCGATGACCTTCTTGCACAGCACGACGCGCGCCGCAGGCGTGCCGTCCGGCGTAGCCGATGCGAGCACCATCGAGTCCGGGTTGGGTTGCACCTTGTGTTCGCGAGCCTCGCGATACCAGCCCACGAAGATGGGCATCGGATCCTGGGGCAGGGTGGAGGGCAGCGTTCCGGAATGAGACATCGTCGGGATCGTCCAGCGAGCGTGGAAACGCGATTATGCCCCAGCGCCTGCGCGATCTCTTGCGGCGCGAGCCGTCGGACCGGTAAAAGGAACTGTCTACCAGCGTTGTGACCGCATGAAATCTCTCGCAGAACTCCGCGCCCGACTCGACGTCATCGACCTTGAACTGCTGCAACTCGTCGCCGAGCGGCAGACCCTCGGCAAGCAGATCGCCGAGGTCAAGCGCGCGGCCGGCCAGCCGACGCGTGACTTCCGCCGCGAACGTGAGGTGCTGTTGAAGGCACGGCGGGACGCGGAGGCACTCGGCGTTTCGCCTGCGCTCGCGGAATCGCTGCTGCAGTCACTGATCCGCAGCTCGCTCACGACGCAGGAGCAGGCACGGGTGGCGTCGCAAGGCCGAGGATCCGGGCGCAGCGCGCTGGTCGTCGGCGGGCGCGGCAAGATGGGGCACTGGGTGGCGGATTTTCTCGCGGCGCAAGGCTTTGCGGTCACGGTGGCCGATCCTGCGGGCGAGGTGGCGGGTTATGACTACGTCGCCGACTGGAAGACCTCCGACCTGCATCACGACATCATCGTCGTGGCCACGCCGATCCGGATCGCGAACGACGTGCTGGCGGAACTGGCCGAGCGGCGACCTCGCGGCATCGTGTTCGACATCGGTTCGCTCAAGACGCCGCTGCGCTCGGGGCTCGACAAGCTGCGTGCCGCCGGATGTCACGTGACGTCGGTGCACCCGATGTTCGGCCCGGACACCGAGCTGCTGTCGGGCCGGCACGTGATCTTCATCGACCTCGGCGATGCGGTGGCGCTCGCGGAAGCGCGCGCCCTGTTCGGTTCGACGATGGCCGATCTCGTCGTCATGGGGCTCGACGAGCACGACCGTCTCATTGCTTTCGTGCTCGGTCTCTCGCATGCGCTCAACATAGCGTTCTTCACGGCGCTCGCAGAGAGCGGTGAAGCTGCGCCAAGGCTTGCGCGCATGTCGAGCACGACATTCGACGCGCAGCTCGACGTCGCGACTCACGTCGCGGCCGAGAACCCCGACCTGTATTTCGAGATCCAGAGCCTGAACGACTACGGCGTGGAATCGCTGAATGC
>JBAVIQ010000413.1:0-3807 GCA_049687035.1 Steroidobacteraceae bacterium | reverse complement strand
GCGAGCACGGATGCTGAAGGAGGCCTGGTTCGACCGGGACCTCGCCTGGCTCGAGTTCAATCGCCGGGTCCTGGCGGAGGCACTCGACGAACGCGTCCCGCTGCTCGAGCGGATCAAGTTCCTGGCGATCTTCACCTCGAACCTCGACGAATTCTTCATGAAGCGCGTTGGCGCGATGCGTACGCGCGCCTACGCCAGCGGGAGCCTGGCCGTTGTTGAAGAATTCAACGCACACATCCACAAGCTGCGGGATGCCCTTTATCCCATGCTGCTGCGGCGAGCAGAGTGTTTCGGGGAGTTGCGCCAGCAATTGGACCGGCACGGCGTGCGGCTCGCGAGCTGGGACGAACTTTCGTCGGCCCAGCGTGACGAAGCGCGCGAGTACTTCGAGCGTCACGTATCACCGGCGCTCACGCCGTTGACCCTCAACCCGTCGCATCCGTTCCCGTTCATGTCGAACCTGTCGACCTCCTGGGGCTTCGTGCTCAAGGAAGCCGACACGGGCGATCGCATCCTGGTGCGGGTCAAGGTGCCGTCACTGTTGCCGCAATGGCTGCCGTTGCGCACCGACGTCGAGGACGGGCAGCGCTGCTTCATCTCGCTGCAGGAACTCGTGCAGGTCAACGCCACCAGCCTGTTCCCCGGCGTCGAGATCGAAGGCACCACGCTGTTCCGCGTCTCGCGCAACGCCGATATTGCCATCGAGGAAGACAGCGACAACAGCATCAAGGAGATGGTCGAGGAGCAGGTGCGGCAGCGGCGTTTCCAGCCGGTCGTGCGGCTCGAATTCGGGGAAGGCCCGAGCAGCGAGATCCGCGACAGCCTCGCTGCGCGCTTCGACCTGCGCGAGAGCGACGTCTACGAGTTGCCCGACATGCTCGACTATTCCGGCCTGTTCGAGATCGCCTCACTGCCCATCAGCGAGCTGCGCGATCCGCCCTGGGCCCCGCAGCCGCCGTTCGGCATCGACGCGGACACCGACATCTTCTCGGCGATCCGGGCGGGCGACGTGCTGGTGCATCACCCGTACGAGAGCTTCGATGCCTCGGTCGAGCGATTCATCCGCGACGCGGCCGACGACCCCGGCACGACCACGATCAAGATGACGGTGTACCGGCTCGGCGACGACACGCCGTTCGTCCGCTCATTGATCAAGGCCGCGGAGAACGGCAAGCAGGTGGCCTGCCTGGTCGAACTCAAGGCGCGCTTCGACGAGGAGCGCAATCTGCACTGGGCCGAAGAACTGCAGAAGGCCGGCGACCACGTCATCTACGGTTTCCGCGGCCTGAAGACGCACACCAAGCTCGCGTTGGTCGTGCGCAAGGAAGGGGACGGGTTGCGCAGCTATGTCCACATCGGCACGGGCAACTACCACGTCAAGACCGCGCGGATGTACACGGACTTCGGCCTGTTCACGTGCGATCCGGTGCTGACGCGCGACGTCGTCACGTTGTTTCACCACCTGACCGGGTATTCGCGCTCGCCGCGTTTCGAGAAGCTGCTGGTCGCGCCGCTCAATATGCGGACTCGCTTCGTCGACCTGATTGCGCGCGAGGCTGCCAACGCTCGCGCTGGCCGTCCGGCGCGGATCCTGGTCAAGGTGAACCAGCTCGAGGACGGCCCGATCTGCGAGGCACTCTGCGATGCCTCGAATGCGGGCGTGCCGATCGACCTGATCGTGCGCGGCTTCTGCTGCCTGCGGCCCGGCATTGCCGGTCTCACCGAGAACATCCGGGTGCGCTCGATCGTCGGGCGGTTCCTCGAGCACGGCCGGGTGTTCCATTTCGCGAACGGCAGCGAAGACCCGCTCGCAGGCGACTTCCTGCTCGGCTCCGCGGACTGGATGGATCGTAACCTGTCCCGTCGCGTCGAAGCCGTCGCGCCGGTCGAAACCCGTCATCTGAAAGAACGGCTCTGGGAAGTGCTGCAGCTGCAGCTTGCGGACCTGCGCAACGCCTGGATCATGCAGTCGGACGGCAGCTACGTGCAGTGCACCAGCAATAGCCGTGCGCCGAAGATCGCCCGCGAGGGTACGCACGTCACGCTGATGAAGCGCACCAAGCAGCGCATCCACCGCTGACTTCTGTGTCCTCTCCCTCGACCGTGGGAGAGGGTTGGGCTGTGGGTTCCCTCACATCTCCACGGAAGGTCCGCTCGGCCTCGTCCTGCTCGAAGCGATGGCTTGCGGTGTTCCGGTGGCCGCCGTTGTCAGAGCGGCCAGAACAACAGCATGCCGCGCGCGAGACCGGCGCCGATCAGGGCGCCTGCCAGAACGTCAGTGGGGTAGTGCAGGCCGAGCACCACGCGCGAGGCTGCGATCAGCAGCGTGAACGGGATGAGGATCGGCGCCAGTCCCGGTACGTGAGCCGTTGCGACGAGTGTGAAACAGACGGCGTGCAGCGTATGGCCGGACGGGAAGCTGTACCGGTCGAGCGGTACGGCCCCCAGGCTGATTGCCGAGTGTGAGATGAAGGGTCGTTCGCGCACCAGGCGATGCTTCAGTTGGCGATAGAGCACCATGCCGACAATTCCCGCTATAGCCATCTGCGAGGCTACGCGGGCACCCTGGGCACCGCTAAGCGCGAAGGCGAGCATTAGCACGTACCAGAAGATGCCGTCGCCGAGCCGGCTGATGATCGCGAAGAAGCGGCGGACCGGCGTGTAACGAGAGCCCCGATTCATCCGCAGGCACAACGCGTGCTCCGCGTGGTCGACGCGATGCCAGAGATCGGCCGTAACTGGGGATGCCATGAGCACCTCCTGACCGACGCGGCTGGGTTGCGCCGGTCTACTGCACGCAGCGTGACCGCCAGTCACGACGGTTCGATGGCAGTCAGATTAAATTTTGTTTACAGGCAGCAACTTATGTCGAGATCTGAATCAAGTTACTCAACTTGGTCCGTTTGTCACGGGTTGGTCAAATCGCGCTCGGGTTCCTCGACGTGAGTCGCCATCGCCGCTACCTGTGGCCCGATGAGATGCCCTGCGATTCCGGGCTCGTCAAAGGCGAGGAAATGGACTGGTTCGAACACGCTTCGACGATCATTGTGCTTGCGCCGGTAAGCCACTGCGGCACTTCCGCCTTGAACTGCAGACGGCCGACCGTCGTCGCAGCAATGAAACAGTAATAGTTCGGTTACACACTATTGCGTTCAGACGCTTTCACGAAGGCATCCCATGAAGCTGTTGACTCCGGAATCCTTGACCGCCGATCAGTGGCCTGTCCTGCGCGACACGCCCTATTTCGTCGTGTTGGCTGTGTCGGCCGCCGGCGGTAGCCGTTTGGACGCACTGCTTGAACGTGCCGCAGGCGCCAAAGCGATTGCCAATGGCATCAACAACGACCATCCGCTGATCCGAAAGATCGCATCAGAATCCGAAATGGAGAAGGAGATCGTGGATTTGTACGCGCGATTTGCCGGGCCCACGGGACCCAAGTATTCGCCGGTCGAGATCAAGGACCTCGCCGTGAAGTCGGCCCGGAAGGCATTCGAGATACTGAGCGGGTCTGGGAACGAACTTGACGCCTACGCGTATCGCACGTTCGTCGCCGGGGTCGCGCGTGCAGTCGCCGAAGCAGCGCGCGAGGGTGACGTGATTGGCATCGGCGGCAGGCTGGTCAGCGATCCGGAGCGGGACGTAATCGACGCCGTTGCGGTGGCTCTCAACCCATCGGCGAGTTAGACTGCCGGCGGATTTTTTCGACTGGTGGACGGGCCTGCGGCAAGGCGACATCTCGACAATGGCAAACAGCAGCATTTGGAACGCGATCATGCAGTACTCATTCCTGCATGTATTTGCCAACGA
>JBAVIQ010000412.1:0-4750 GCA_049687035.1 Steroidobacteraceae bacterium | reverse complement strand
GATCTGCAGCAACCGGGTCTCGAGCTTGGTGAGCTTCACGGGAGCCGCGTCGCCGACGTGCAATGCGTGCGACTCGAGATCGAGACGCAGCGAACCCGCGGACATCGCGCCGCCGGTTTCGAGCCAGGCACGTCGCAGCAGCGCACGCACCCGTGCCAGCAGCGTGCGCGGACTGAATGGCTTGGTCAGGTAGTCGTCCGCGCCGAGGTCGAGCGCACGCACCAGGTCCTCCTCCTCGCCTCGCGCCGTCAGCATCATCACCGGAATGCGCGACTGCTTGCGGATGCCTTCGCAGATGTCGAAGCCGCTGCCGCCGGGCAGGTTGATGTCGAGAATGGCGAGGTCGGGTGACTCTGCGGCAAATACTTTCAACGCGGTCGGCACGTCGGCCGCCTTGACGACGACGAAGCCAGCCTGCGACAGCGAAAAACCGACAAGGGAAAGGAGGTCCGCATCATCGTCGACGACCAGGATCTTCACGACTGTTCCTCACCTGTTGCAGGAAGGCTGACGATGAACCGCGGCAGCCCCTGTTCACTGCGCGTGGCCGCGACGGTGCCGCCGTGTCGCTCGACGATCGACTTCACGATCCACAGGCCTAGACCGAGGCCGCGCGGTTCGGGCTCCTGTTCGGTCGCACGATGGAAACGCTCGAAGATCGAACCGCGCTCACTCTCCGTGATCCCGGGGCCGGCATCGTCCACCGTCGCTTCGATGCGGCCGTCGACCCGGCGTGCGGCGACACTGATCGTGCTGTGCTCCGGGCTGAACTTGTTCGCGTTCGCGAGCAGGTTGACGAACACCTGCGTCAGGCGCGGCGCATCCCCGACGAGTGACGGCAGGTCTTCGGGCACGTCAACGGCAAGCGTCTGGCCCCGCTGCGTGAACAGGCTGCCCACGAGCTCGACCGCATCCTGCACCACTTCGTGCAGTCGCAGGTGCTGCTGCCGGATGGCGAGCAGGCCCGACTCGATGCGGACGCTCTCGAGGAGGTTGTCGATAAGCCGCGTCAACCGCAGCGAGCCGCGACGCAGCGACACCACGAGTTCCTCGAGCTGCTCACGCCGCAGGGAGTGCAGGTTTTCCTGCAGCAGCTCGATTGACGCGAGCTGCGCGGCGAGCGGGGTCCGAAACTCGTGCGAAATATTGGCGAGGATCGTGTCGCGCGCGCGGCGGGCCGCCTCGAGGTCGGTCTCGTCGCGCATGACCTGCACCTGCAAGCCGTCAACCATGCCGGCACTGGTGATGATCACTGTGCGCGTGGCCCCATCCGCGCGCCGGAGGAACTCCGTGGCCAGCGCCTGGCCGTGCTCGCGCGCGGCGACGATCGGGCACGCGGTGTCGCAGGGTCGCGTGCCATCCGGCAACGTGCAGGGCTTGAGCACGTCGCCGCAGAACCTGCCGACGGCCGTGCCGGAATCGACGCCGAGCATGCGCTCCGCCTGCGGGTTGAGGTACTTCACGTTGCGGTTCGCATCGACGGCATACACGCCCTCGACCACGCCTCGCAGCAGCGCCTGCGCGTCGGCCTCGCGACGCCGCAAGGTTGCCGTAAGCTCGACCAGATGGCGTCGCATGTCCTCGAGGGTACGGGCGAGCGCAACGACCTCAGGGCCGCCGCCTGCAACGGGGATCGAGGCGGAAAAGTCGCCCCGCCCGAGACGGGTCGCGGATTCGGCCACGGACTGCAGCGGCCGCACGATGCGGCGCGCCAGCAGCAGTGCAGCAGCGACAGCGCCGAGGCTCAGCAGGAAAGCCGTCCAGCCGAGGCGGCGCACGAATCCGGCCACTTCCGAGTCGCTCTCGGACGCTGGCAGTCGCGCCTCGAGTAACGCAATGCCCTCGCCGGTCGACGCGAAGATCGGGGTGCTCGACGCATACAGGTCGCGAGGCTCGATGCGGCGCGCCACGCTCTCGGCACGCGAAAGCGCCGTCGAGTGCAGTTCCTTGAAGTCGGGCTCGACGTTGTCGAGCCAGTTCGACAGGCGGACGAAACGGATCGGCATACCCGCCTGCTGGGACAGGGCAACGGCCAGACGGGCGTCGAAGTAGCGCAGCGCGACGACACGGGTCTCGACGAAGTTGGGCACCAGCACCGTGGCGCCGATCAGGCCGTCCGGCTGCCAGGCCGGAGCCAGCATGAAGCGTTCGCCCTGGTCAGCCGTCGCTTCGAGCGTCTCGTTCCACGCCACGTTCCGACCCGTACTCGCGATGACATTCGGGCCGACGATTACGGCACAGGCGCCGAGATTGAGCGCGCCACAGGTGCGTCGCAGGAACAGCTCGGTCTGCTCGCGGCTGCCCGCGCGTATCAGCCTTTGCAACGGCTGGCGGTCCGCGAGCACGCGCGTAGTCGTGAGCGTGTCTTCGCTGAGGCGACGCAGTTCCTCGCGCGCGGCAACGCCGGCGAGCTGGACCCGGGCGATCGCCTGCTGTTCGGCCTGTTTGTGCAGCAGTCCGACGGCGCTGATGGCCAGCACCAGGATTGCGGCGAGCACGAGCCCGCCGAGCGTCAGCGTGAGCGTGCGCTCGAGCGTGGCAGGTCCGGCCGCCAGTCGCCTGAGGCTCGCCATCCAGTCCTTCAGCAATGCAGGAATTCTGTCCATCAGCCTGTGCGCCGGTCGGCACGCCACTCCACGAGCGTCTTGATCACGAGCGTCACGATCGCCAGCAGCGCGAGCACGGACGCTACCGCGAAGGCTGCCACGAACAGGTACTCGTTGTAGAGGATTTCTACCTGCAGCGGCATTGTCGTCGTCAGGCCGCGGATGTGGCCCGACACGACAGAGACAGCACCGAACTCACCCATGGCGCGGGCGTTGCACAGGATCACGCCGTAGATGAGGCCCCAGCGGATCTTCGGCAGCGTGACGCGCAGGAACGTGGTCCAGGCGCCGGCGCCGAGCGTGATCGCCGCCTCCTCTTCCTCGCTGCCCTGCTGCTGCATGAGCGGTATGAGCTCGCGCGCGACGTACGGAAACGTCACGAACAGGGTGGCCAGCACGATGCCTGGCACCGCGAAGATGACCTGGATGTCGCGGTCCTGCAGCCACTGGCCCCACCAGCCGTGCGCGCCGAACAGCATGACGAACACGAGGCCCGCGATGACCGGCGAAATGGCGAACGGCAGGTCGATCAGGGTGATCAGCAGGCTCTTGCCCTTGAACTCGAATTTCGCGATCGCCCAGGCGGCCGCAATACCGAACAGCGTGTTGGCCGGCACGACGATCGCCGCCGTGAGCAGGGTCAGCTTGATCGCGGCGAGCGTGTCCCGGTTGTCGAACGATTCCAGGTAAACGCGCAAGCCTTCAGCGAAGGCCTGCGACAGCACCGCGCCCAGCGGCGCGAGCAGCAGCAAGCCGAGGAAAGCGATCGAAATCGCGATCAGCGCGGCGCGACCCGCCTGTTGGGTCGGCGATACGTGGCTGCGCTTTTCGAAACGGGGAGCGGCGCCAGCCATGTCAGCGATCCGCCCGCACGTATCGACGGCGGCTCCAGCTTTGCACCATGTTGATCGCGAGCAGCATCAGGAACGACACCAGCAGCATCATGAAGCCGAGTGCGGCGGCGCCGTTGTAGTCGAACTGCTCGAGCTTGATCACGATCAGGAGCGGCGTGATTTCGGTCTTCAGCGGCAGGTTGCCGGAAATGAACACCACCGACCCGTACTCGCCGACGCCGCGCGCGAACGCCATCGTAAAGCCCGTGAAGAGCGCCGGCAGCACCGCTGGCAGGATGATGCGGCGGAACACCGTGAAGGGCGTCGCACCGAGTGTCTCGGCGGCTTCCTCGAGGTCGCGCTGCGCTTCGACCAGCGCCGGCTGCACCGAGCGCACCACGAACGGGAGGCCAATCAGGATCAGCGCGACGACGACGCCGAGCCAGGTGTACGCAACCTGGATTCCGAACAACTCCTGCAGCTTCACACCCAGCCAGCCGGTCGGCGAGAAGACCGTGGCGAGTGCAATGCCCGACACGGCCGTGGGCAACGCGAAGGGCAGGTCGATCAGCGCATCGACCAGGCGGCGCCCAGGGAACTCGTAGCGCACGAGCGACCAGGCGACGATGAAGCCGAAGAACGCATTGACGACCGCGGCGATGAAGGCAGCGCCGAAACTCAACCGGTAGGACGCCACCGCGCGTTCGTCGAGTACCACGCCGAGAAACTCCGACCAGGTCAGCGACGTGGTCTTGAAGACCAGCGCCGCGAGCGGCAGCAGCACGAGGGCGCTCAGGAAGAACGTCGTGAACCCGAGCGTCAGCCCGAAGCCCGGGAGGATGCTGGGCTGGCGGAACCAGGAAGCGGCCATCTCAGGCGTCCGCTGCTGGCTCAGCGCGCGCCGAGTTGACGATCAGCACGGGACGCTGGGGCGTCCCTTCGAGCAGCGACTTGAGCCAGTCCCATTGGATTGCGCCGGGATTCGACGTGCCGAGCACCAGCATGCTGCGTTCGTACGCCGCGAGTTCCTTCTGCAGCTCTTCCGCGACGGAGCCGGGACGCAGTTCGGTTCGCATGTCGAGGCCGTGGTCGGCGAGCGCGGCCGAACGCGCGTCCAGCAGGTCGCGCATGTGCGCCCCCCGCTCGGTCTCGGCGGAGGTCTCAGGCTGGATGCCGAGGTAGATGGCCTCGGCCGCGACGTGACGCAGCAGACTCGCCGCGACCGCGAGCGTCGCGCGGCGCGACTCGGCGTCGAGCGTGTGGATGACCACGTGGTTCGGCAGCGGTCCGGTGAGCGGCACGCACAGCAAC
>JBAVIQ010000411.1:0-5033 GCA_049687035.1 Steroidobacteraceae bacterium | reverse complement strand
GGTCACAGCTCCCGCAGCAGCCGTGCGGCCGTGGAAGCTGCCTTCGATGGCAACGACCTTGCGCCGGCCCGTGATGCGCAATGCCAGCTTCAGCGCGTTCTCGTTCGCTTCGGCGCCCGTGTTGATGAAGAACGCGGTGTTGAGGCCGAGACCGGCGAAGCGCGTCAGCCGCAGCGCGGCCCTTGCACGCACGTCGAGTGGCACGGCATTGCTCTGGAAGATCAGCGCTTTCGCCTGGGCTTCGAGCGCGGCGAGCAGTCGCGGGTGCGAATACCCGAGCGCCGCAACAGCGTGGCCGCCGTACAGGTCCAGGACCTTCCGGCCGTCGCGCAGGTTCAGGTACACGCCGGAGCCGTCGACGACGTCGATAGCCCACTGCGAATACACCGGTGCCAGGTGGTCGGCGGGCGGCGCCCAGTTCACGACCGCATTCATCAGGTCCACCCTGGCGCAGGCGTCATCAGTCCGGCAGTCTCTTCGTGCCCGAACATGCGGTTCATCCACTGCACGGCGCCGCCGGCCGCGCCCTTGGTCAGGTTGTCGATCGCGCACATCACGGCGACCGTGCGGCCGTTGCTGACGCCGGAGAGTTCGGCGAAGTTGCTGGCGACGACGTCCTTGAGGCGCGGCATTTCACCGCTGACGCGCACGAAGACGGACTGGTCGTAGTACTCGCGCAATGCATGCACGAGCTCGTGCGTCGACAGCGATTCCTGCAGCGTCGCCTGGACGGTCACATGAATGCCGCGCGCGAACGGACCGCTGTGCGGCACGAAGGCAAAGTCTGCCTGTGTTCCCGAGGCCGCCAGCGCGAGCGCCGTGATTTCCGGCGCGTGCCGGTGCGCCAGCGCGTTGTAAGAATACAGGTCGCTGTGGCGCTGCGGATGGTGCGTGCCGGCTACGGGCTGGCGACCCGAGCCGGTGCTGCCGGTCACGCCGGACACGAACAGGCGCGGCTCGACGAGGCCGAGCGAAAGCAGCGGCACGCTCGCGAGCAGCACGGCAGTCGCGAAACACCCGGGGTGCGCCACGTGGGGCGTGGGCAGCGCATTCAGGTGCTCGGGCACCGCGCAGGTGAACTCGCTGAGCCGATCCGGTGCGCCGTGAGCGTGCTTGTAGACTGCCTCGTAGGCATCCGCGCTCGGGTAACGGAAGTCCGCCGAGATATCGACGACCCGCGCCTGCGTTTCAGCCTGTTCGGCGGCCGTCAGCAGCCGGTCGATCAGGGCAGCCGACACCCCATGCGGCGCCGCAGAAAAGACGGCGGTCGTCGGGTTTGCAGTGACGTACTCGAGGATCTCTTCGTGGTTCGCGAAGCGCAGGTGCGGCAGTACGGGCTGCAGGTGACGGAAGAACTGCGCGACGGGCTCGTCGGGCTGGCTGTCCGAGGCGACCGCTGCCAGGTCGAAATACGGATGCGACGCGAGCAGGCGCAACAGTTCGCCGGCGACGTAGCCGGTTCCGCCCAGCACGATCGCGGGTGTCCGTGCGCTCATTGATTGACCGCCGCCACGGGCTGCGCCGCGAGGCCCAGCGCATCGATGATGTGGTCGCCGAGCGCGGCGCCGGCGGTGATTGCATTGAACGCGCGCACCTGCATCTGCTGCTCAATGATGTTCACACCCACCGCGTTGTCCGTGGCGGGACCGGTGACGGCACAGGGCTCGATGCTGAAACGCTCCCGCAACAGCTTCACGCCGCCCCAGGCCGCGACCGGATCATTGGCCGAAAGAATCACAGCGGTCAGTGACCTGGCGATGTCCGGTGCCGACAGGATCGCTTCGACGCCGTACGCGCCGAGGAGACCGTCGCCGAGTTCGAAGATCACGACGTCGGGCTTGCCCTGGGTCATCTCCGTGAGCATGGTCCGTGTGAGTGCGGGACCGGACGCGGCGGTCGTCGTGACGATGCCGAAGTCCGTGAAGATCTGGCTGCGACGCGCGCCCGCGTCTTCCATCGCAAGGATGTCGCGACGCAGCGAGACGCCCGTCGCCTTGAACGCGTGCACGGCGACGCCGCGATGCCGCATGCGGCTCACGATCGCACACGCAGCGGCGGTCTTGCCAGCCTCCATGCAGGTGCCGGCAAGCGCCACGATCGGCACGCCGTGCGTGTCGAGCGTCGCGCCCTGGTCGAGCCGGTGGTACCCGACGCGTGCGGGCACACCAATGCGCTCGCCGAGGAACGGAAACTGCAGCACGCAGCCGAGCACGCGTGCGTCGAACGGCTGGCCCCGGTCGGGATTGATCGAATCGCAGATGCCGAGCACGCCGCCGATGTTGAGCACCTGGATGACGTCACCCACGGCCACCTGCTCGGGGATGTGCCCCGAGTAGCCGAACAGTGCCTGCCGGTGCCCGAGCGCGCCGACCATCACGTCGCCCTTCGACACCTTGGCCATGCGGCCGCTGGTGAGTTCGAGCTGGTTGTAGGTCGACTTGTTGGTGAGCACCTCGACGACCAGCACCACGCCTTCCTCGCAGGGAATGTCGGTGGTGGCGACACGCAGTTCGTGGCCGAGGCCACAGGCCTGCGCGATGGAAGCGATCTTGTCGACGACGACTGTCTTCATCTGCATGAGGTTTCTTCCCAGGCCGAAGCCGGTGCTCAGTTGCGCCCGGCGCGCGTGTAAAAGATGCCCGGCAGCGCCAGCATCTTGGAGAAGCCGTGGGCCTCGGCGGCCGTCCATTCACCAGCCGATTCACCGTAGGCGCCCTTCGACGCCTTCATCAGCGAGTACTGGGACGAAGTGCCCTCGATGAAGACGACACCCGGACGGAACAGGACGTGCACCTCACCCGTGACGCGCTGCTGCGTCGAGACGAAGAAGGCCTCAATGTCGCGACACACCGGGTCGAGGTGCTGGCCTTCGTGCACGAGGTCGCCATACGGCGAAGCGAGCGTGTCCTTGAGCCGGGACTGTCGCGCGGACAGCACCAGCTTTTCGAGTTCGCGGTGCGCCGTGAGCAGCACCTCGGCCGCCGGCGCTTCGAACGCAACACGGCCCTTGAAGCCGATGATCGTGTCGCCCAGGTGAATGCCGCGGCCGACGCCGAACTTCGCGCCGATCGTCTCGACCTGCTCGATCAGGCTCACGGCGTCGAGCTGCCTGCCGTCGAGCGAACTCGGCACACCGGCTGTGAAGCCAATCGTGTGCCGTTCCGGCGGTTGCGGGTGCGTGAAGGCGTCTTTCGTGAGTACCCAGGCCGCGTCAGGAATGCAGGTTTCGGAGACCAGCGTTTCCTTGCCGCCGATCGTTACGCCCCAGAGGCCGCGATTTACCGAGTAGGCCGCGCCGAACGGCGGCACCGGGAGCTTGCGCGCCTGCAGGTATTCCAGCTGTTCGGGCCGCTTGAACGCCTCGTCGCGCACGGGCGCGAGAATCTCGAGTTCGGGTGCAAGCGTCCGCAGCGCGACTTCGAAGCGCACCTGGTCGTTGCCCGCTGCGGTCGAGCCGTGGGCCACGACATCGGTGCCCAGCTGTCGCGCGAACTGCGCGACGGTCTGCGCCTGCAGCACGCGCTCGGCGCCGACGCACAGCGGATACAGGTTGCCGCGACGCACGTTACCCATGACCAGGTACTTGAGCACCTGCTCGAAGTAGGCCGGACGCGCATCGACCAGGTGGTGCTCGACGGCACCCAGCGTCTGCGAGCGCTCCTCGAGCACTTTCGCCGCCGCGGCGTCGATGCCGCCCGTGTTGACGGTCAGCGTGACGATCGGGCGACCGTACTTTTCCGCGAGCCAGGGCACGCAGAACGAGGTGTCGAGTCCGCCGGAAAAAGCGAGCAGGATGGGCTTGGCGCCCCCGGGTTGCATGGTCATCGGGAAATCTCAGCGTCCGAAGTGGGTACGGAGGTGGTCGTGCAGGCGGCGCTGCGCCTTCGCACTTTCCGTCGCGATGAAGATCGTGTCGTCGCCGGCGATGGTGCCGATGACTTCGGGCCAGCCCGCCTTGTCGAGCGCGATGGCAACGCTCTGGGCGGTGCCCACCGACGTGCGCAGCACCGTCAACGTGGGCCCCGCGACGCGGTAACCCTTGACGAATGAGCGGACCGTCTCGAAGTGGCTCGGAGTGAGTGCGTCTTCGCCGTCCGGCAACAGGTACCGGTCGCCGCCCTTGACCACGCCGAGCTCGCGCAGGTCGCGGCTGACGCTGGACTGGGTCGCGTCGTGGCCCTCGCGGTGGAGCAGGGCGACCAGTTCGGCCTGACGCGCGACGGCGTTTTGCCGCAGGATGCGGACGATCGCATCGCGACGCTGGGTCTGGGCATTGAGGTCGGCGGCCAAGGGCGTTGTGTCCGGCTGAGGTGAATAAAAGGTGCGCAAATGTGCATAATTATGCAGAGCGTGTCAAGCCCGGAATTCCCGGAATGAAGGATTGGCGCCTGGAACACTTTCGCGGCCTGCAGGCGCTGGCGCGCACGGGCCTGCATTTCTGCAAGGACGAGTACGACCGCGAGCGCTACGAGGCCATCGAGCGCATCGTGTCAGAACTGCTCGCCGCCGGCACCGGCGCCGATCCGGCCGAGTTGCGGGCCGAGTGGTCGCGGGAGAGTGGTTACGTCACGCCCAAGGTCGAGGTGCGCGGTGCAGTGTTCCGCCCAGCCGACGCCAAGGTACTGCTGGTCCGCGAAACGATGGATGGGTTGTGGACCCTGCCCGGGGGCTGGGCCGACGTGAACGACTCGCCGTCCGGCGCCATCCGCAAGGAAATCGAGCAGGAGTCGGGCTTTCGCGTGCGGGTGGTCAAACTCGCGGCGCTGTACGACCGCAACGCGCACGGCCACACGCCGTCACTGCATCACAGCTGGAAGGCGTTCTTTCTCTGCGAGATCGAAGGCGGCGAGGCTCGCGGCAGTTACGAGACGGATGGCGTCGAGTTCTTCGACCCGGATGACTTGCCGCCCATGTCCATCGGCCGTTGCACGCCGCAGCAGGTGTTGCGGATGCGGCAGCATTACCTGCGGCCGGAGATTCCTACGGATTTTGACTGAGGTTTCTTTCCGGTGGCGCAGGTTCGGTGGCGTTGG
>JBAVIQ010000410.1:0-3028 GCA_049687035.1 Steroidobacteraceae bacterium | reverse complement strand
GTCATGATCGGCACCAGTGCGTCCTCGATGCTGCGCTGCAAAGAAAGCAAACGCGCGAGGTTGGCGGCAGGATCCGCCGGCCCCTCGTCGAACTCCATGATCAGGTCCTCAATGATGGCGGCTTTCGTTCCCGGGTGCCCCGTGAAACCCAGCGCGTTCGTCCCAACCTGGAACACCGCGACGCGACCTTCACAATCCCGGGCGAGCATCCGCGCAGTCCCCGGGGGTTCCGGCCGGTCGCGACCGTACACGACCAGGGGAAAGCGCTGCGGCAGGTAACCCGCCAACGCGTCCGTTGCGGTGCGCTCCGCTTCGCTTACCGAGAACTCGAGCGGCGACGGCGAAGATCCGCCGCCAGCCGCGATAGCCAGGATCTGGGCTCCGAGCCCGATGCCGAGTACCGGCAAGCCCTTGTCCAGCGCCGCCTGAGTCAGCGCAACCTCCTGCGCGAGCGTCGGCACGTCGCGCGTGCCAGCGCTGCCCCAGGGCCCGCCGCCGAGCAGTACCAAGCCATCGTGCAGCCCTTCAGGGCCGGGCACCCGTCCGCCCGTGGCGAACGGCCGTGAATAGCGGAATCGAATACGCCGGCCCTCGAGGTGATCCTCGATCAGGCCGAGGTACTCGGCCGACGTGTGCTGGACGACCGCGAGCGTCTTCACGGGCGCCTGGCACGGGCGGCCGCCAGTGCGCCGTCGAGCGATGCCCGGAAATCGGCGGCCGTGACACTCAGCGCGTTGATCGGTCGTTCCAGGAAGAACTGCTCGATGATCCCGTCGGCGTCCGCGACGTAGGCGCCGCGTAATGCTGCCTCGAGGTCGTACACGACCCGCGGCGGAGCCACGAAGAAGTCGCCCGTGATGAGCGCCTGGCCGATGCGCTTGCGCGCGGCGCCCTCGAGCCGCAGGTAGGTGGTCACCGTGCCACCCGCACCTGTGTGCGTGCCCGCCGCAAAGTCGGCCTCGTGGGCCGGATCGTCGACCTCCGCGACGAATTCATCCGTACCGATCTCTTCGCGATGATGCTTTGCCGCCAGTGCCTGCTCGGCCGGGCTCAACGGCTCCGAGTTCCAGTCGAGGTCGAAGCGCTCGCTGAAGGCCTCGAGCAACGCGCTCTGGATCGCCGGCAGGCCGGGCGTCGCCGGCCCCAGCAGTTCACGCAGCGTGACGACCCGCTGCGCCGCCGAGTCGAGCTGCCGCTTCTCCAGCTTGGCGCGCGGCACGCGCAGCGCGGCGACCATGGCGGCGGGGTCCATGTCCACCAGCACGGTGCCCTGGTAAATCAGCGTGTCCCCGTCGAAGAACCCGCCCGTGCCGCTGATCTTGCGGCCGCCCACCTCGATGTCGTTGCGCGGCCGGTAGCGTGCATCGACGCCCAGCCGGCGCAGCCCCGCAGCCACGGCCTGGCAGATGGCGCTCGCGATCTCGGCCAGGGAGACCTGGCCCAATGCTGTGCGATGAAACACCAGGCCCCAGCCCAGCTGGCCCTCGTCAAGGTAGATCGCGCCACCGCCGGTGATCCGTCGCACGATGCCGATGCCATGGGCACGGCAATACTCGACGTCGATTTCCTGGCGCAACGCCTGGTGTCGCCCGATCAGCGCCGTCGGCGGAAAACGCATGAAGCGCAACGTGTCGGGGATGCGTCCGGCCTGGTGCTCTTCGATCATCGCCTGGTCGATCGCGATGTTGAACCGGCCCTCCATGACCCCGGTATCGACGACGCGGAATCGCCCGGCCATGGCGGATCAGCCTTGCACGACGGGGATCTTGAGCTGGCGGCGGATCTTGCGCAGGTCCTGCTTGTTCGGCTGGAACGGGTAGCTCGCGATGTTGCTGGGCGGCGAGTCGCCGTAAGGCCGGTCGCAGGCGGAGACGTCGTCACGGAACTTGCCCGGGCAACCAGACGTGCGGAACGCGACGCCCTCCGCTATCACACGGTCGATCTCGGCCGGCGCCAGGCCGTAACCCGTCACGCGTCCTGCCGCGTCGAACGACATCTGGTCCACGCGGACTCCCGCGTAATCGATCAGGTAGCGCGCCAGCTGCACGCGCCGCCACTGGTCGCGCGGCGTTGCCGGCAGGTGGTCCATCAGCGAGCCCTGCTCCGGGAAGAACGAGAACAGATGGCTGTGGCCGCCGAGGTCCACCAGTTGCTGCACCAGCGTCAGCACTTCGTGCTCGGTCTCGCCCATGCCGACGATGATGTGCGCGCCGAATTTCTGCGGGCCGAAAATGTCGCGGGCGTGCAGCAGGATTTCCCAGTACTTCTGCCACTTGTGCGGCGACTGCACGCCCTTGCCGCGGGTGCGATCGAAGATTTCCGGAGTGGCCGCATCGAGTGCCACCGTGAAAATGTCGGCGCCGAGTTCGCGCAGGCGCTGCACGTCGTCGCGTTCCATCGTGGTGGGATTCGACAGGATCGAGACCGGGATGGTCGCGGGGTCGATCCGCGACGTCCACGTCTTGAGCACCGCGACGGTGTCCGCGTCGGAGCGCGGGTGCGTGATCATCGAGATGCACATGCGATGGAAGGGGCTTTGTTCGCCGTCCCGAGCGACCTTGTCGACGATCTCGGCCATCGGCACCGCGGGCCAGTCGACGCGAATAAAGTTGCGGTCGGCATAGTCGCGGTCCGCTTCGCGGTGCCGCGCGAGACCGCAGTAGGCGCAGTTTGCGCGGCAGCCTTCCGGGTAAGTGAGCAGCAGGTTCAGGCACCGCGTGCACCCGCAGCGATGCATCTTGCCGGCCATGATGCCGAGCGTGATCGCCGCCGCATTCGACATCTGCACGTACTCGGGCGAGCGCATCTGCGGCGTGAGCACGTTGTTGTTCGGCAGGTACACGCCCTGTGGCGGGACGGCCGCGTCCTTCACGCGCCGGCCGTTGCGGGCCTCGACGGGCGTGGCCAACGGCGTTCGCGGCTGCATGTCGTCGAACGCATTGAAGGATCGATCCCCGGCCGGCATTGCGGCCACGGCATCGGCGCTCTGCTTGACGCAACTCATGTTCGGTATCCTGCGTTGAGTCCC
>JBAVIQ010000409.1:0-2987 GCA_049687035.1 Steroidobacteraceae bacterium | reverse complement strand
GGACAGCAGCAGCCACAGCGGAATCAGCCTGAAGAATGTGCGCATGCGTGGTCCTGCTCGGTCGTCGTCGTTAGGGGAAGTGAACGACTGGCGTCGATTGTGGTTGACGCGAGCGGCCGCTCAGAAGCGTGGCCGTTGGATCCTGCGACCGGGTTCACTGTCGATCCGCGTCGGCGAGGCGAGTGGTGGCCATTGCATCCAACCGGTGCCGGTGGCGGGCGGCAGTTCGGGCGGGCGCAGGGGGGGGGTGAGCGTGGCGCTTCATCACCGACGTAGAGTGTCGCGGCGCCGCGGTCGTTCATGTTCTTGCGTTGATCCCTTATTTGGAAACCGCCGCATCGCGCCAAGATCGTCAATTGCAGCAGCTACTGCGTTGCCGCGTCGCACATAGGAGCCGCCGATGGTCAGCCAAGTCAAGAAATTCATGAATGACGAGAACAAGATCTTCACGGAGCAGGCACGCATGCTGCGAAAGGCGCCGGGAAAGGCCGTGCGCGGAGCGGCCGCAAGGTCGGCAAAGCGTATCAAGGCGCTGCAGGAACGCGTCCGCGTGATCACGCACTCGGGCGTGAAACTCACCAACGTGTCGCACGAGGCGCTGTTGAGCCTGATGGCGTTGCAACTCGAGGTCGTCACCTCGGCGCTGTCGGACGCCGCCGCGCAACTTGAACGCGTGGCGCAATCGGACAACGTGCAAGACCTGGTGAGCGGCCAGGCCGACGAACTGCGGGCGGTCCGTGAGCGGGTCGTCAGTGACGTGAACCGCGCGGTCGCGATCGTGCGGAAGGCGGGTCGCGGTGCGCGCAATGTTGCGACAGAGACGTACGCGAAAGTGGCGCGGCCAGCGAAGCGTGCTGCAGCCAAGCCAGCGGCGAAGAAGCGTGCCGTGCGCAACGCGAAGGCACCGGCGAAAAAGGCGGTACGGCGAGCGAAGCGCGGGGTCAATAAGACCGGTTAACTTTCAAGGCTTCATTGACGATTAGGCAGTCAGTGGCTGTATTAGATAAGTGACTGTCAAGTAGCACGAGTCAACGGCTGCGGACCACTGGCTGCTCGTCAGCGTGTGAACAGGGGCCCAAGGTTGACCAGATTGCAGGTCGAACCGGCGCCGAAGCCCCACCAGGCCATGCGTCCGCAAGGACAGGCGAATGACTTAACCCCGCGGGTCTCAGTCCGCCGTTTACAGGAATGCAAACCCTGCAAACGGAGTCCGAGCCATGCGCGAATCGATCACCCGCCGCACGTTACTGGCGACCGCAGCGGCAACCATTCTGGCGACTGCGATCGTACCAATTGCCATTTCACGAGCCGACTCACTCGCGCGCGTCGACGTCTACGACCGCAGCGCAGGTGAGGCCTTGCCCGTCTACCGCCATCACGGGCGCCGGTATGTCGAAGGCCAACCCGGTAACGAGTACGCCGTCCGTATCCGCAACTGCACCGACCAGCGGCTGCTGGCCGTACTGAGTGTCGATGGTGTCAATGCGGTGACCGGCGAAACCGCGTCGCCCGATCAATCGGGGTACGTCATCGAGCCCGGTGGCTATGTGACGGTACAAGGCTGGCGCAAAGACCTGAACCGGACCGCAGCCTTCTACTTCTCCGACCCGGAAGCTTCGTACGCCGCCCGCACCGGGCGACCGAATGACCTCGGAGTCATCGGCGTGGCGCTGTTTCGCGAGCGACCGCTCGAACGCCAGGGCTGGTTGAGCAGTGACCGCCGGTCTGCCTCCTCACCATCGCGTGAGAAGGCCGAGGTCGACGCTGTCGGGAAAGCGGCGGACAATCGTGCTGCAAGCGAGACTGCGGCGGCGCCGGCCGCGCAGCAGCCATCGCTCGGTACCGGACACGGGCGCGGGGAGTACTCGCCCGTCCAGCAGGTCGAATTCGAGCGCGCCAGCGCACGGCCGGACGAACTGGTCGCGATCCGTTACGAGCGTCGCGAGACCCTGGTCGCGATGGGTGTTCTGCCGGAGAGGCGGCATGGGTTGCGGGATCCCGATCCGTTCCCGGGCGCGTTGAGTTTCGTTCCGGATCCGTGAGCCGCGTGATTGCTGCATCCGTCGCGCCGCTCGATACTGCGCGACGGATGCACGCCCGCAACGCCGAGATGGAGCCACGCACTGACGAGGCGCTGATGCGTGCCTACGGTCAAGGCGATGCGCGGGCGTTCGAGGCGCTGTATGCGCGGCACAAAGGGGCCACTTACCGGTACTTCCTGCGCCACGCGGGCAGTGACACGGCCACTGCGGACGAACTGCACCAGGACCTCTGGCTGCGGGTGATTGGGGCGCGCGAGCGCTACGAGGCGCAGGCGAAATTCTCGACGTGGCTGTACACGCTCGCGCGCCATCGCCTGGTCGATCACTGGCGCTCGCGCCATGGCATCTCGCTGGCGTCCCTCGAGGACGACGCGATCGTTACGCAGGCGGAGGAGAGCGTAGCTGCGTCTCGCGACGTCGACGACGATCCACTGCATGCGTCGATCGACGCAGAGACTCGCCGTCGGCTTGTGGCCGCGCTCGCCGACGTGCCGCCGCTGCAGCGGGACGCATTTCTGCTGCACATCGAGGGCGGGCTCTCGCTCGACGAGATCGCGAGCCTCACGGCCACGTCGGGTGAAACGGTGAAGAGCCGCTTACGCTACGCGTACCGTCGGTTGCGCGAGACGCTGGAGGACCTGCAATGAGCAACCACGACCGCGAAGGCTCGCATTCATCCAACCGCGACGCCGCGTTGGAACATGCCTGGCGCGAAGCGTCGGACGAACAGCCGTCTGCGCACCTCGACGCCGCGATCATCGCTGCAGCACGCCAGTCCGTCCCGAGCCGCGGCGAGCAATCGAACACGGCCCCTGTCCGCGTCCAGTCGCGGAACTGGCTGACGCGGTGGCAGCCACTGGCCGCCGCGGCTACGGTCGCCGGGTTGGCGTTCGTTCTCGTACAGATGTTGCCGCGTGAACACGATCTCGCGCCGTCGCTGCAGCG
>JBAVIQ010000408.1:0-9704 GCA_049687035.1 Steroidobacteraceae bacterium | reverse complement strand
CGACACCTCGGGCGCGGGCGTCGGGTCAGCTGCGTGCGCCGGGCCGACGGTTACGGCGAGCGCCAGTGCCGCGAGCACGGCTGCCGGCCGCGCGGGTCTGTTCAGTCTTGTGAATCATTGCAGCGGTCCCTCGGTATTCGCGGTCGTGCGCCGCCCCGCCGGACACGGCAGCTGCGGTCGGCCGGGATGGGCCATGCACAGTGACACTGCTACACCTGCGACGACCGCAGCGTCCATACGATATTCCCGTGGCCAGGGTCGGAATTGGACTTTCGATACGCGGATTCCCGAGACGATGGAGAGCCCGGTTCGGGGCGAGCAAGCCGAAGACCGGGAAGAACCTTCCGCGTGGCCGACCGAACCGCCCCGCGCGACCGAACGAGGCCCCACATCCTTGCGCGTTGTCGTCTCGATCAGTATCAACCACGGCTTTACATGGGCATGCAATAGGGGATTCTTCATCGAAACCCTGAGCGCCCGGGCCTCAGCGAGACCCCCCCGACTCGTCGACGCCTGCCACGGGCCAGTGATTAATCTCCACTTGGAGGCGACGATGAACAGACTGCTGTTCCTGCTCCTCGCCCTCGGGGCGGCCTCCACCGTCCGACCCGAGCCCGTCGACCTGCTCGACTTCGACCAGGGCACTGTCCTTCTCTCGGCAACGCCTTCGTACGGCAGCGGCGTGGGCAGCTGGGCACCGTTCGGCCTCTCGGACGGAAGCCGCAAGGCAGGATGGTGTTCGGCGCAGGGCCGGCCGGGACCAGCCGAGTTCGTCTACGAACTGGAGCAGGACGCCGAGCCACGGACGCTGCGCATCGTGAACACGGGGGTGCAGGAGGACAGCTATCCTGGAATCTCGGCCCGCACGGTCTCATTGTGGGCCGCCGGAGCGAGCGGATCGTATGAAAAACTTGGCACCTTCGAGGCCCCGAAAGGCGGCGAGAAGGAGTTCCCCGTGTCCTCGGCGAGTCCAGTTCGTCGCGTCAAAGTCGTGGTCGAGGGCAACTGGGGCCACGCCGAATTCACTGAGATCATGGAGATCGATCTGTTAGGCCAGAAGGTTGGATCCATGCCGAGGAGCGACGTCAGCGGCGAATACTACTCATCGCAGTGGTCCGGTCTGCGCATGAAGCAAACCGGCGCACGCGTCGATGGCTGCTACGACTTTCGAAACGGCGTCTTCAGCGGCGAGATCGAGGGCCGAGTGGCGCGCGTAGCGTGGACGGAGACGGGGGACGAAGGGCTGTCAAAGTACCGTGGCACCGCGACCTTCGTCGTGGCCCCGGACCGGTCGATCGTGCGCGGCATCTATTTCCGCGAGGGCGAGGAAGACGTTGCCGGAACCTGGGACCTCGAGGCGCCGCGCGGCGCCGACCAGCGACCGCGCTGCAAACCGCCCGGCACGGGGCTAGCGGAGGAGTTAAAGCATAACGATCGTGTCGTCCTGTATGGGATTCACTTCGACTCCGGCTCGGACGTCCCTGGACCCGACTCCGAACCGACGCTGCAGCGGATCCTCGAAGCGCTCCAAGGCGATGTGTCGCTGAAGCTGCAGATCGAGGGACACACGGACTCCACTAACACGGACGCATACAACCAGGCGCTCTCCGAGCGCCGCGCGAAGGCAGTGGTACAGTGGCTCACGGCCAAAGGCATCGCACCCGTTCGGCTTCAGGCAAAGGGCTTCGGCCGCATGCATCCGGTCGCTGGCAATGAGACGGCGCAGGGTCGCGCCCTTAACCGTCGCGTCGAACTCTTGCGAATCGACTGAGCGCGCGTCGCAGCCGCAAATTTCTGGCTTCCGAATGGGTATTGACAAGCCGGCTCGCAGGCGCGGGCCGACGCTACTCACTCTGGCGCGTATTGCCCCATAACGTCACGATAACGCCGGTGCTCCGCAACTACTCGATCACGCCCACGCGGGCGCCAGCAGATACTCGTGATGCAAGCCAACCAGCATCGATCTGACTGACGCGAACCTCGACGAGCTCGCAGATCCGATGGCGGGCTGGTGGTGTCGCAGACGGCACTACGAGGCCGGCCAGGTCGGTGAGCAACCGAACGACGATTCGAGCCCAACACGATCACGCCACGATCATGCCACAGCTCGGCGAAGGTCCCGCGACGGGGTCAGTTCGTCCCGGATCCAATATTTGCGGAGCACAATGATCCAGCGTCGCGGCGAGCACACGCAAGAGAGCCCATGACGAAACAGGCCCCGGGGAGACCCCGGGGCCTGCGCTGCTACGAACGTTGTTGAGTTACTTGAGCGCGGGCAGCCCGCCAATGTAGCCGATGCCGGCCTTGTACTTGTCGATCAGCGGAGTGAGCGCGGTCTTCAGCGCTGCCGACGTCGTCGACGTGAAGTCGCCGGCATGCTGGTAGTTGCTCATGATATATGCCGATCCGTTCATGTCGTCGAGCACCTGCAGTCCGGTTGACTCGGCTCCGGCCGGAATCGACAGGATCCGCGACAGCTTCTTGCTGTCGACGTTGTAGGCCCACAGGAAGTTGTTGACGTGCAGGCCGCTGTCCTCGCCGATGAAGAGCGTGCGCATCTTTTCCGAGTACTTCACGTTGTCAGGGCTCGCGATCTTGTCCACGTTGGCCGTGTTGCCAGCGGGATCTGCCGGTATCGTCTCGCCCACCACGAGCGCACGCATCGCCACTCCGACGTAATCACTCGCGATGTTGCCACCGCCCGTGTCGGACTGGCCGCCCTCGAGGTCGATCTCGTACACGGCGCCCGCGTCGTTCCTGGGAAGCTTGATGTCATTCGCCGGATCTGCCGGCACGTCCTGCATGCCGCTGCGCATGCGGGTCATTGCGACGTAGACTTTCTTGCCCGCCGCGTTGACGGTCACGCCCTCGAACTTCTCGAATTCGACGGTCGCGCCGACATACGCAGCGTAACGCCGAGTCTCCAGGAACGCGGCCGCGGTCAGCATGCCCGTTTTCGGCTTCAGGCATTCCGTCAGGCCGACGTTGTGACCGGCCTTGATGAACTTGAAGCCAGGTACGCTCTCGCAGGTCGCCTTGTTGGTGGCGGACCCGACCTCCCAGATGTCGCTGAACTTGATGCCGCCGTCCACCATGGCCGTGAGCTGCGCGTCGCTGGCATGCCCGAGCCGGATCCAATCTAGATCGGCAGCACCGCCGTTTAGGGCGCTGGTCTGATTCCACTTCGCCGCGTACAGCGTCCCCGCTGACAGGTCGGCAGGTGAGTCGGCGACGAACATGGTCATGACGTTGTAGGTGCCGTCGTCGCCCTGGTAGACCGTGCGCTGGTCGGGCATGACCTGGACGAGCTCGCGAGAGATGCGCCCGAGCGCCCGATGGGCCTCGACGGTCGCGTTGCCGAAGCGGTCCACGGTGACCTCCGGCACGATGCCATAGTCATACACGCGTGCCGGCTTCGTGACCCCGCTCGGATCGAGGTAGCGGTTCATCGAGTCGAGGTTCAGGAAGTTAGCGGGGTCGTTGAACGTCAACAGGTCGTTCGGGTCGGCAGTGGCGGAATTCGGCATGCTGGCGCAGAACGCGCCCGGGTTCTCGGCACACCGCGCGTCCGGCTCATACTCCTGGCTGCCGAGGTGCGTATTCCAGGGCGACAACGAACCCGCACAGGGTATCCACAGGCCGCGGATCCCGGAGAAGTCGATGTTCTTCAATCCGACCGTCTTCATTTCGCCGGTCTTCTTGTCCTGGTCGATGCTCGCCAGGTTCATCGTCATCGGCTGCTTGCCGTAGTTGTCGTTGCCCAGCGTGTCGATCCAGTCGTACTCGTGATGCGTCACCAGGAACAGGCGGCGCTTCGAGGGGTCGTCGCTCTTCGCGCCCGGCACGTCGAGCAGGCTGTTGGCGTCTGGCGCCTCCGAGCGCTGCGGCTGCAGGGCGGGATCGAGCAGCACGTTGCCGTACTGGTCGTACAGGTCGCCCGCCGTCACGCCGTTGATCGTAGTCAGCGTGTTGTGCAACTCGTGGAAGCTGAGCGGAAACATCTGCGTCTTGCCGTTGCGATACGTCACCTTGACGGCCGCCTCGGTGTAGACCATGGCACGCTCCTCGACCGTGTCCGGCGCAGCCATGCCGATGAACTCTACCGACTGCACGCTCGCCGGGATGACGTTCTTGGGTGCCCCTGCCAGCGCGCTCGAAGAGGCGGCGAGACTCAGTGCGGCGGCGACTGCAAGAGAGACTGGCGTCGAAAGATGCAAAGACCTGAAAGACATGATGACCTCCGGAAGTTGTGCTTAAGGCGGGGGACCTGTGGGCTGAGCCGGTGTCGACCTACGCGAACACAGGTTTATCCCGCCCGCATTACAGCTGGCCGTTCGATTCCGTGACATTTTCCTTACCGGCATCGCGGCGAGAGACAGGCAACCGTTCCGTTGTGCTCCGGGAGCTGTCAGTCTGATGGGCGGTGGTCTCTGGTATAGCCGGATTTCTGTTACAGGAGACCCCCATGGCGCGACTTTCCTTCAAGCGTCACCGCTTTCCACCCGACGTGATCCGCCACGCCGTCCGGCTCTACTTCCGCTTCACCCTGAGCTTCCGCGACGTCGAAGAGCTGTTGGCTCAGCGCGGGATCAGCGTCAGCTACGAGACGGTGCGCTGCTGGACGATGGAATTCGGTCCGCAGATCGCCGCCAAGCTGAGGCATCACAGGGCTGCGCCCTCACCGCGGTGGCCTCTCGACGAGATGGTCTGCAACATCAACGGCGAGCGTGCGTATCTGTGGCGCGCCGTCGATGATGAAGGCGAGGTGCTCGATCTCGTCATGCAGAAACGCCGCGATACTGGCGCTGCGCTGAAGCTGCTGAAGCGATTGCTCCACAACCAACACGTGGAACCGGAGAGCATCGTCACTGATGGCCTGGCTTCGTACGGCTCCGCACTGAAGTTGCTCCGCTTGCAGGATTGTCATCGACCAGGCCGACTTCGCGAGATCAACCGCGCTGAGAGTTCACATCTCCCGATCAGGCGGCGAGAACGCAAGATGCTGGGGTTCAAGTCCTTGCCATCCGCCCAGCGCTTTCTCACAACTCACGCGGCGATCTACAACGCGTTCGATTTTCAGCGGCATCTGATCAGCCGCCCGACGCTGAGACTGTTCCGAACACGGGCAAACTGCGTCTGGAATCAGGCGGCTGCATGAGCGTGACCGCGCGCCTTGCACCGGACTCGACCGCGACGAGTTTACTTGTCAGCCCCGGGCGGATGCAGGGTTAGATCTCGACTTCCTCGAACGCTTCGAGCGCGCTCTGTACGAATCCGCACCAGTATTCCCGGCTCTGAGCATCGGCATCATCATGCTCAAGGCCGAAAGTCGCGCGGAACGCGGCTATTTCCGTCCTGCTCAGGTGCCGCTCGCCAAGAATCGTGTTGACGATCCTATACCCGGCCTGCTCGCCGTCAAACCCCCGGTGCACGGCGATCGCGGCCAGCCGCTTCAGGTCGAGGTACTCAGCTGATTCTTCGGCCCAGGTCGCACCTGCCCGCCGGCCGCGCTCGCCGGCCTGCTCGAAGTAGTTCAACCTCCTCTCCTCCGACCTCACGCCGGCTTGTTCCGTTGCGCTTCTCACGGTCCTATTCCTTCATGGACAATCAGGGCATTAACCTGCGCCGCCGCGTCGGCGACAGTCGTGTCCATGCATTTGTGCTCCGATTGAACAGCGACGGTTTCACTGACGGACAGTTCATGCACCTGCGCCATCGCGTCGGCGAGAGCTGCATCTCGGCACTCGCGCTCCACGTGAGCTCGACTGAGACCCTTGTCACCTGATTGCTCGCACACGCTGTCGACGGCTCTCCTAATGCGCGCCTCCAACGTGTTGATTCCTTCGGGACGCGACAGATTCAGATCGCCGTAATTCACCACCTTGCGTGGAGCATCGAGATCCGCGCGCGAAGACTCTGTCGTGCTGCCCTGCTGCATTGAATCGGCTTGCACTCTGGTAGAAGTCATCTGCAGCACACAACCTGCAATGGCGACAGCGCCGATCAAGTTACCAAACCCTTGTCTATTGGCTCTCATGACGAATTCCTCCGCGTGTTGTCCGACTGGCGATGATCGACTGCGCGTATGGCCGGTCTGCGGCCGGCGCATCAAAGTGCACGTGCGAAGTACACGCCTGCTTTCGGTCAGACTCATGACAGACGGACGAATTCTCCGTGACACTCTCAGGCCGATCCCGACGCGCAGCCTGGCGGTTTGCTGCAACGAGCGCGTCGCGACACTGTGCTACGGTACCGTCGAGTCCACACTTGTCTTTGCGCCAAGCCATATCGGAGGCTGCATGAATGCCGTCAAGGTTCCGATGCTGCGCGACAAGAAGATCGCGCTGGTCGCGCACGACAACAAGAAGCGTGACCTGCTCGAATGGGCCAGTTTCAATCGTGACCTGCTGGCCCACCATGACGTGTATGCCACCGGCACGACCGGCGGGATCCTGGAGCGACACCTGGGTTTCGAAATCCGCAAGCTCCAGAGCGGACCGCTCGGCGGCGACCAGCAGATCGGCGCCAAGATCGTAAGCAAGGAGATCGACTTCCTGATCTTCTTCTGGGATCCGCTGGAGCCGCAGCCGCACGACCCGGACGTCAAGGCGCTTCTGCGCATGGCCGTGGTCTGGAACGTTCCCACCGCCTGCAACCGGGCCACCGCCGATTTCATGATCTCCTCACCGCTCATGGACGGCGAGTACGATCGGCTGGTCCCGGACTACGACGAATACCGCAACCGCCGCATTGCCTCGGCTGGGACCCCCGAACCAAGCATGCGCGACGCATAGCCCGACCGAGCCCATCTCGAACCGGAGTCCTGAACGCTAGAACTCGGAGACGGACAACCGTCTCAGGAGGGCCATTCGTTTGTCGTGATGCTCCGCCATTCGCTCCAGGATATCGGAGAGAAAGGCGACGGTCTCAACCACTCTAGGTCCTTTGTTGAGCATGACGCACTCGGCGCGACTGCTCATGACGGCATCGCTCACTTCCGCGCGGGTCGGCGCGCCTCCTTTCGCGAGACCCTCGAGGACCTGCGTCGCCCAGATCACGGGCACATGTGCCGCCTCGCACAACCAGAGTATTTCCTCCTGCAATTCAGAAAGCCGCTCAAATCCCACTTCAACGGCGAGATCGCCACGCGCGACCATGACACCTACGGGTGGGGACGTGAGCGACGCCAACAGGATCCGCGGCAGGTTGCGGAAGGCGGTAGCGTTTTCGATCTTGAGCACCACACCGATGTGAGCCGCGTCCAACGCCGCCAGTTCCTTCTGCAGCCGATCGACGTCGTCGGCGGTACGCAGAAATGACAGCGCTACGAGGTCAACGAACCCCACGACCTCCCGCAGGTCAATGAGGTCCTTTTCGGTGAGGGCGCCCAGATTCAGATCGGAATCCGGAAAGTTGATTCCCTTTTCATCCCGCAGCCTGCCGCCTCCAGGCGGCACGTGCGTCACGTTGATGTCAATAATGCCGTCCGACGCATTCCGTACGATGCCACCGATCTTTCCGTCGTCGATCCAGACTCTGTGCCCTGGCCGAACATGTTCGAACGCGGCCGGCAGCGTGCAATGTATGTGAGCTGGGTTCAGCCGGCCGCTTTGCGGATCAACCGTGGCGGACATTCCCGGGATTGGATCTCGGGTCAGGACCAGCGAATCGCCCACGTTTACACCGATGCGTTCTTGCAACGCTGGGAGATCGCCGACGATCAGTTGTCCGGCGGCGCCTTCGGCGTCCTGTGCTTCCAGCACGGCGCCCGGTGCCAAGTAGACGCCGCGATCGACTTCAGCCAGCAGTGACCGATCGGTGGTGGCCAGGATTCTGAAGGTGCGGCGACGACCCCGGAGATCCTCCGTAATGAGTGCCTTGCCACGTCGCCAGGCACCCGTTGCCCTGGCAAGGGGCACGGCAACCGCATCGTCTGGCCCGGGCTCTGGGCTTTCCTGTGGCGTGAACCACCCGCGCGCCGGTTTCACAATCCGTCCCAGAGCATCGAACTTGGGACGGAGGCGAAGCACGTGCCCGATGCGTTGCAGTGGCCCCGTCCGCAGCTTCGGCCCAGCCAGGTCGGCTTGAATGCGGCATGGCCTGCCGACGATCCGCTCCGCCCGTCGCAGGTGAGACGCCATTCGACGCCAGGCTTCCACCCCGTCATGAGCGCAGTTGATCCGCATGACATCCATGCCGGCGCGGAGCAGATCCTCGATCAGTTGTGGCTCGTCCGCTGCCTCACTCGGCATCGTGACCATGATCCTGACGATGCGCGACGGCGGTGCAGGACCGAACAGGCGTCGGGTGTGATCGTGGAGCAGTATCGGGCCTGTCTGAAACGTCGCGGGTGGCTGCGGAGCGGAGTCCGGATCCGCTCCCGCAAGAACTTCGAGATTGGATATGACGGCGTTGATCGCCGCCAGTACGTGACCTTCGAGTATGCCCAGTGAAGAAAGGCCCAGGGAGTGCAGGTCCACCTGCAGCGGGCGAATGTCGCGCTGTCGCACGCTCAGGTAGTGCAGCAGATTTCTTGCGCTATTACGGTAAGACGGCGCGACCGTCGCCAGCGACTCCGCGTGCGCGGCCTCGAACTCGAGGGCGTCCGCACGCAAGATTCGCAGCGATTCGAGCGAACGAGCCAGCAGGCGATCCGTCACGCCATTCGTCTCCGGAGCAGCTCGCCGCTCTCCGCAATCATTGACCCAACCAGATCGTTGCGGCCACGGCCGCCACGATGATCGCCGCAATGGCCGAAACATAGACCACGACCGATGAACGACTGATCATCACGGGAGCCTCTCGCTTCACGTTGCGGAGAGGTTAGGCGCTTGATCCTTACAACCTGATGACAGCGTCCCGCCTGCGCAATGACGGGTCGGACTACTGCGAACTCAGGAAGGGACCGCAGTTATCCACAAACTCTGTGGATAACGTTGTGTAGAAAGTTACACCTCTTGGACAACACCCCTTGAAATCGAAGTATTTCCTGCGCTGGTCAATTAGTAACCAGGCAACATTCCGCGGTTGCACAGTCACTTACGACCACATTCTCAGATGACGCTTTTAGTGCACGCGCTAACCAGCCGTTTTCGGCTGGTTGATCCACAATCGACGGACGACACCGCATCCATGTCACCACCTGTATGATGCGGACTCTTGATCGAACGGATCCCTGCCATGCCCGTCCGGCCCCAATTGCTCGACCGCGGCACAGCCCGCATTGAGGCTCGCGCTGAGCCGCAGTGCGCCAACTGTGGCTGGTTCACGATCCTTCATGCGATTGGCTCGGCAGGAACACTCCGCGGCAACTGCCATCGGTACGATTACCTCAGCGCCGAGAAGACCCCACATGTTCATGCGGACGACTGGTGCTTTGACCATCGGCCGAATCGCGACCCCAGTTCAGCGATTCAAGAGGACCTGTTGCTACTGCGGAGCGGCCACTGATTCGTGGTGCCGGCATGGTGCTAGGCGCTCGTTCGATTCTCGGACCACCCGCAACTGGAATTCCGACGCCTCGTAACGGCCCGTTCTATCTTGCCGCCTATTTCGCCGCGGCGGCCCCAAGGCGCTTCGCCGGACAAGTCATCGGCTGGAAGTGCACGCCTTTCTCATCGCGCATCGCACCGTCGGCTTTGAACCCGAGCCGGGTGTACGCGGCAATCGCATAACGGGGTACGTTGGCCTTGAAACTCCTCGGC
>JBAVIQ010000407.1:0-4942 GCA_049687035.1 Steroidobacteraceae bacterium | reverse complement strand
GTGCTGCTCGTCTGGTTCAAGCCGCGGGCCGAACCCGCCCCCGCGACAGCGGATGCACCCCCGACGTCGTCAAGCACCCGGGTTGACGAACCTGCAGCGGTCGCGCCACCAGCGCAGGCAGGTGGCGAATGAGGCCGATGAGCATGTTCGCCCGCCGGCTGCTCTACTGGATCAGCATGGCTGCCGGTCTCGTGCTGGCGATCGTGCCGCTGCCGGGTTGGCTCGATCCGTTCCGGCCCGATCTCGCGCTGCTCGCGATGATCTATTTCGTGCTCACCAGTCCGCGCATCGCCGGGCTCGGCTACGCGTGGCTGTCGGGACTCTTCCTCGACGTGCTGCGCGGCATGGTACTCGGACAGCATGCGCTCGGCTTCCTCGTCGTGGGTTACCTCACGCACAAGCTGCAACTGCGCATGCGCATGTTCCCGATCGTGCAGCAGGCGGTGATCGTCATGCTGCTGCTCGGCCTGTACCACTTCCTGATGTTCTGGATCGACGGCCTCACCGGCCACGGGTTCACGGGGTGGGTACGCTGGCTGCCGGTGCTGTCGGGAGCATTGCTCTGGCCGCTGGTGGTTGCGCTGGGCGATTCGCTCACGCGCCGCTCTTCCTGACCGCAGGAGCGCGATGGCCCGCAACTCCCGGCTCAAGGATCATCACGCCGAACAGCGCATGTTCGGCCGGCGCGTCGTCGCCGCCTCGTTCGTGATCATGGTGCTGCTCGGTCTGCTGTTCGCCCGGCTCTTCTACCTGCAGGTGGTCAGGCACGACTACTTCAGCGAGCTGTCGCAGGGCAACCGCATCCGCATCGAGCCGATCCCGCCCCCGCGCGGCCTCCTCCTCGATCGCGAAGGCGAACCCCTTGCGCTGAATCGGCCGGCGTACCAGCTGGAACTCACGCGCGAGCAGACCCCCGACCTCGACGACACGCTGGCGCGACTCGTGGCGCTCGGGCTGCTGCCTGCCGAAGACGTCGTGCGCACCAAGCGCTCGATCATGGCGCGGCGCGCGTTCGATGCGGTGCCGGTCCGCCTGCAGCTGTCCGAGGAGGAGCTCGCGCGCTTCGCGGTGCATCGACCGGACTTCCCCGGCGTCGAAATCCGTCCGCGACTTACGCGGCTCTATCCGCACGCAGGCGTGGGCGTGCACGCACTCGGCTACGTCGCCGCAATCAGCGAAGAAGACCAGAAACGCATCGACGTCTCCCGATACGCGGGCACGACGCTGATCGGCAAGCTCGGCGTCGAACGCAATTACGAGGAACTGCTGCATGGCCAGACCGGCTACCAGCAGCTCCTGGTCAATGCGCAGGGCCGGCGCGTCGACCGCGTCGGCATCAAGGCGCCGGACCTGCAACGCAAGGAGCCGATTGCGGGCGACGACCTCTACCTCACGATCGACCACAGGCTGCAGCAGGTGGCCGAGGCTGCGCTCGGCACGCAGCGGGCCGCGGTCGTCGCGATCGATCCCCGCAACGGCGACGTCCTCGCTTTCGTCAGCACGCCGACCTTCGATCCCAACGGCTTTGCGCGTGGCCTGACCGTGCCCGAATACCGCGCGCTCGCGGACAGCATCGACAAGCCGCTGATCGACCGCGCGCTGCGCGGCGTCTACCCGCCGGGTTCCACGATCAAGCCGTTCGTCGCGCTGGCCGCGTTGCAGTACGGCGTCACCGACGCGGAGTCGACACGCTTGTGCCGCGGCGTCTGGCAGTTTCCGGGCTCGAGCCGCAGGTTCCGCGACTGGAAGAAGCAGGGCCACGGCACGGTCGACATGCATAAGGCGATCGCGCAGTCGTGCGACACCTACTTCTACGGCGTGTCCGACCAGATCGGCATCGACCGACTGCACGACTTCCTGGTCCAGTTCGGGCTCGGCGCAAAGACCGGCATCGACGTGCTCGGTGAACGCACGGGCCTGGTCCCCTCGCAGGCATGGAAGAAAAAGGCCTTCAAGAAGAAGGAACTGCAGATCTGGTTCCCGGGCGAGACGGTCATCGCGGGTATCGGCCAGGGTTACATGCTGGTGACGCCGCTGCAGCTCGCGCACGCTACCGCGACGATCTCGATGCGCGGCAAGCGGTTCCAGCCTCGTCTCGTGCGCGCGGTACGTGATTCCCGTACGGGCGCTATCGCGACGCTGCCGCCCCGCCCGCTGCCGGACGTGAAAGTCGATGATCCCGGGTACTGGGACACCATCATCAGCGGCATGGTCGGCGTAGTGAGCCCCGGGGGCACGGCCTATCGCGTGCAAGCCGGTGCGCCCTACCCGATTGCAGGCAAGACCGGCACCGCACAGGTCTTCTCCATCGGCCAGAACGAGAAATACAACGAATCGCAGGTGTCCGAGCGTCTGCGCGACCACGCGCTGTTCATCGCGTTCGCACCGGTCGACGATCCGAAAATCGCGGTCGCGGTGCTGGTTGAAAACGGCCGTCATGGCGGCAGCACGGCAGGGCCGATTGCACGCGCGGTGTTCGACGCCTACCTGCTGCCGAAAGCGGCAGCTGCAATCACCCCGCCGACCGTGCCGCCCCCCGCAGGAGTCATCGACGAATGAGATCGGAGATCGCCGGACCCGGGCACTCGAGCCGCGCCCAGCGCACGTTCACGCTGACAGGCCGCCTGCTCGAAGCGCTGCACATCGACGGGCCGCTGCTGCTGAGCGTGCTGGCCGTATGTGCCGTCGGCCTGATCGTGCTCTACAGCGCGGCAGGCGAAGACGCGCACATCTTCCTCGGCCAGGCCGCTCGCGTCGGGCTCGGCCTCGGCGTGCTGACACTCGTCGCCCAGGTTCCACCGCGGGTGATGCGGATCGGCGCGCCGTTCCTCTATGGCCTGGGCTTGCTGCTGCTGATTGCCGTCGCCGTCGTCGGCGACGTCGCGATGGGTGCGCAGCGCTGGCTCGACCTCGGTTTCATCCGGTTCCAGCCGTCCGAGATCATGAAGATCGCGGTGCCGCTGTGCTGTGCGTGGTACCTGCACGAGAGACCGCTGCCGCCCGACCTCACGACGCTGATCATCGTGGCGCTGATCGTGCTCGTGCCGACGCTGTTGATCGCCGAGCAGCCCGACCTCGGCACGGCGCTGCTGGTGACGGCAGGTGGCGGACTCGTGATCCTGCTCGCGGGTCTGCAACTGCGTTATATCCTGGGATTGGGCGCCGTGATCGCGGGAGCCATCCCGGTCGTCTGGAAGTTCCTGCTGCACGAGTACCAGCGCCAGCGCGTGCTGACGTTCCTGAACCCGCAGAACGACCCGCTCGGAGCCGGTTACCACACGATCCAGTCGCAGATCGCGATCGGCTCGGGCGGAATCTTCGGCAAGGGCTACATGAACGGCAGCCAGGCACAGCTCGAGTTCCTGCCTGAGCGCTCGACCGACTTCATCTTCGCGGTGATCGGGGAGGAATGGGGCCTCGTCGGCTGCATCGTGCTGATGGCGCTGTATCTGCTCGTCATCGGTCGCGGACTCTACATCGCGGCGCAGGCACAGGACACGTTCACTCGCCTGACGGCTGGCAGTCTCGCTCTGCTGTTCTCGGTGTACGCCTTCGTCAACAGCGGCATGGTCGCGGGACTGCTGCCCGTTGTCGGCGTGCCGCTGCCGCTCGTGAGTTACGGCGGCACATCGTTGGTGACCCTCATGGCAGGGTTCGGTATCCTCATGGCGGTCCATTCCCGCCGCAAACTGGTCTCAACGTGACTCGGAATCGTCTCGCCTGGCGGGCCACTGGCCCGTTCCGCTGCATCGCCCGCCCCTGCGCGCTCTCACTCGCGCTTGCGCTCTGCCAGGCGCAGCCTGCGCACGCCCAGACTTTCGATCCCACGCGCGCAGACATCGGCGCTTTCATCGCCAGCGTCGGCAAGAAGCACGGCTTCGACGCGGAGCCGCTCGTCACGCTGTTCGCACAGGTCGAATCGAAGCCCGCGATCCTGCAGGCGATCGCGAAGCCTGCCGAGCGCACGTTGGCGTGGGACGAGTACCGACCCAAGTTCCTGATCGAGCGTCGCATCGCGCGTGGCGCCGAGGTCTATGGCCTGAAGCAGGCGGAACTCGAGCGGTCGCAGGCGGCGACCGGCGTCCCGGTCGACATCCTGCTCGGCATCGTCGGCGTCGAGACGTTCTACGGCGAAAACGTCGGTAAGCACCGCGTGATCGACGCGCTCGCGACGCTCGCCTTCGATTACCCGCCCCGCCAGGCGTTCTTCAGCGGCGAACTCGAGCAATACCTCGTAATGACCCGCGAAGAAGGGCTCGACCCGCTCGCGCCGGTCGGCTCGTATGCGGGCGCGATGGGACTGCCGCAGTTCATGCCGAGCAGCTTCCGCAACTTCGCGGTCGACGGCGACGCCGACGGCAAGCGCGATCTCTGGAACGACTGGGCCGACGTCTTCTCGAGCGTGGGCAACTACCTCAAGGTGCACGGCTGGCGCGCGGGTGAACCGGTCCTGGCCGCAGCCGATGCAAGCAACGCCAACCTGGCGGGCCTGAGCGACAAGCTGGCGCTCACGGAAACCGTGGGCTCGCTGCGCGCGCGCGGCGTCAAGTTCGAAACGAGCCTGCCGACGAACGCACCGGCGATGCTGGTCGCACTCAAGGTGGCCGCCGGGACCGAATACCGCGTCGGTTTTACCAATTTCTACGCGATCACCCGGTACAACCGCAGCCACATGTACGCCAGTGCGGTCAGCGACCTCGCGGACGCCATCGGCGCCAAGCTCGCGGGGATGCCGTTGCCTGCGGACGGCGGGCCCGTGACCCCCGCACCGACCAAGCCGCCTGCGCCATCGACTGGATGGTCGACGACGACATCCGGTACCTGAACATACCGATCCACCTTCGACTCACGGTTCCTACGCAGAAATGAAGCTCAAGCCGACCCTGTTTGCACTGGCGCTCGTCGCCGGCCTCGCCCTCTCCGGTTGCGGTTCCGACAAGGA
>JBAVIQ010000406.1:0-2175 GCA_049687035.1 Steroidobacteraceae bacterium | reverse complement strand
TGTCTGCCTTTCCAAGCTCGGGGAAAGGCGCCGGATCGCACGCCTCGGACATCGGCGCGTAGTCAGGACTGCCGCCAAGCCGCGTCGTAGTTCTGCCCGTATTGCAGGATCCGTTCCAGCACGGTGTCGTACCCCATGCCGCAAGCGAGTGCCGAAGTCGCGAAGTCCTCGATCTGGGCCAGGTTGGGATTCGCATTCGCCTCGAGCACGTACACCCCGCCGTCCGGCTTCAGTCGCAGGTCGATGCGCGCATACCCGCTGAGTGACAGCGCGCGATAGATGCGCCGCACCAGCGTGGCCAGACGCGGCGACAGGCCGGGCGGCAGGTCCTGGGCGGGACCCGTGTCGATGCCGTGCCGCATCTGGTACTTGCGGTCCCACTTCACCTTGCGCGTTGCGATCGACATCACGTCGGGCAGGGTGCCGAAATTGAGCTCCCACACCGGCAAGGTCGTGAGCCGCTCGTTGCCCATCACGCCGATGTAGAGTTCGCGGCCCTCGATGTATTCCTCGACCAGCGCGTCCGAATTCGTCTGCTCGTGGATGAACTCGACGCGCTCGCGCAGCTTCTGGCTGTCGGAGACGATCGAGGCCTGCGAGATGCCGAGCGAGGCATCCTCGGTGGCCGACTTCACGAACAGCGGAAACTTGAGCTTGCGCGGCTCGACGTAGCGGCGTTTGCGCGGCAGCAGCGCGTAGCGCGCGGTGGGAATGCGGTGGTAGGCGAGAATCTGCTTCGACAGCACCTTGTCGCGCGAGATCATCATGCCGCGCGGGTTGCAGCCGGTGTACGGGAGCCGCATCAGCTCGAGAAAAGCCACCACGTACTGGTCGTAGGTGACGATGCCCTGGAACTCCTCGAGCAGGTTGAAGGCAATGTCGGGCTTCCACTCCATGATCGTGGAGCGCAGTTCGGCCAGGTTGTCGCCCATGCCGAGCGCCTTCACTTCGTGCCCCATCGCCTTCAGCGACGAGGTCACGTCGTACTCGGTGCGCCACTCGTCGATTTCCTGGGGGGAGTAGCCGTCGGTGGACTCGGGAGGCACCAGTGTTTCGTGCACGAGCACGAGCACACGCAGGGGTTTCTTCGTCATAGGGCGTAGTTCTCGCGGTCCCGCAACAGCATCTCGAGCATGATCCGCTCGAGCATCACGAGCACCGCACGCTTGGTGTCGCGCTGGTTGTGACTGAGCCGCAGGTTCATGAGACGTGCGCGCTGGGTCGCTATTTTCAGGACGTGCTGGACCAGGTACGGATGCATTCTCGCACGACGGATCATCAGGCGCTCGACCTGCGGCTGGACCTTGCGCAGGAACCGGGCGGCCTGCGGGCCGTCCGGATGATCCTCCACGGTGCCGAACACGCGCAGCAGGCGGCGATCGTACGTGCGCGCAGTGTTGAGTTCGTAACGACGCTGCTTGCGCCGATAGTGCTCGCGCAACGTGCGGGTATTCCCGGACAGCGGCTCGATGACTTCGCGGTCCAGGCGAACCGCACGCTTGCCCTGCAGATTGCGCATCGTCGCATCGACGTATTCGAGCTTGCGCAGCGCCGGCCAGCCGGCGTACTGGCTGCGCCAGCGCGAATGACGGGGCAACCAGACGGCGAAGGTTTCGGCGAAGTCTTCGGTGGGATGGCTCTGCGCGTACCAGTGGCCGAGGTGCAGCACGAACCGGCGGCTGGTCGGTCGCGGGAAATACCGCGACGGATAGCGACGCGAGGCCTTGCCGAAGGTGTCGCGCCAGGTCTTGCGCCGGCGCAGGCCGAACGCCGTGTCGATCGCATGCCCGGTTTCGTGGCGCAGGATGCGCATCAGCCACTTGTCGTTGCCGCCTTCGACCTCGTACATGAAGCGCCGTTCGAGGCGCTGCAGACGCGGGTGCGCGAGGTAGAACGGAATGGCGATGCCGGGGATGCCGTCGGGCGAGAACCATTCTTCTGACAGCCAGACGTGCGGACGGAAGTGGATGCCCTTGAGCCGCAATTCCTCGTACAGGCGCCGCACCGCCTGGTCGAGTCCCGACCGCGCGAGCGACAGGCGCAGGTCGCAGAAGCGCAGGTCGAGCAGCGCTTCATCGTCGAGCCGCGTCCACGCGGGCTCGCGCAGCCGGCGCCGACGAGGCTTCACGTGGTCACACCGCGCGTCGCCGTCAGGCGCGCAACGCAGCGCCCGAC
>JBAVIQ010000405.1:0-2065 GCA_049687035.1 Steroidobacteraceae bacterium | reverse complement strand
TGTCTGCCTTTCCAAGCTCGGGGAAAGGCTCCGGATCGACTGCCTACGGCAGCGAAAGGTCCGACCTTCCAAGCGCGACTTCAATCCAGGTGGTCAGCGCCCGGGCGCAGAGTTCGCCGTCTTCGTCGAAGACAGCCGTGCCGCACCGGAACTTGCGGCCTTCGCTCGCAATCAACCAGCCCAGCACCATGCACGCCTCGCCGACGTGCACGCGCCGATCCACGTGCGCCTGCATCTCGCCGAGCAGCATCGTCCGGGGCGTGTCGCCGATCGCGGCGAAATAACCCGGGCAATCGAGTGCGGCCCAGTGGAACTCGACGGCCACCTTGCCGTCGCCGCCGTCCAGGTCGTCGGCCGGAATCCAGGGCGCGGCGACCATGCCCGAGTCGAGCAGCCCCGGAAAGATGCGCATGCCATCGCCACGGCGACGGTGCGGGCCGCAGACGAAACAATCGGGGAACGAGTGCTCGCGAAACCCCACGTAGTGCTGTGATGCCCAGACGGCCTGCACGTACGGCGGCGCGCGCGGAACCTCGAGCTGGAGCGGTTCGGCCGGCGTTCCGGACGCCACCACCTGTTCGCCGTGCCGCAACCGCCACAGGTCATCGGTTGCCGTGTGTTCCAGTGCCAGGGGCGTGTCGAGTGGAGGCGGCGCCAACAGACGGATGCGCAGTTCGGTTCCCGCGGCAACGGCGAAAGCGCCGCAGACATAGCCGCCATTGCCGGAATCGGGCGGTCCCTTGAAACGGCTGGCGATCGTCAGTGAGGTGGCGCCTGGCATCAGCGATCGGTTCCCGCAGCCGCTCCGCCAATCGCGTCCGGCGTCGAGCACCGCCAACAGGCGTCGAACTGCCCTTCCACATTCTCGCCGCAATTGCGGCAGATCCAGTCCGGTGACGGGACGACGGCGGCACGCGCGGTATCGATCAGGCCCCGCGCACTCAGCGCGTCGCCATTGCGCAGGACCCAAAGCTCAGGCCGGCATTCCACGTACGGGATTTCGCCAACCGCGCCACCCAGGCGTTCGTTCCCCACGTAGCACGCGATGCCGGCCTGCTCGAGCACGTTGCGCAGGTGCGCAATCTCGATGATCGACTCGGCCGTGTGAACCTTGCGCAAGTTTCGCTCCCTGCGGCTGCGTACGTATTGCGGTAAACGACCGTTTCGCGGCTTGGCCCGCCCCGCTAGCATGGCGGGATGGCAAACCCTTCACCCGCTACCTTACTGTCCCGGCGCTTTCCGTCAAAGCGCGCCTTCATAACCGGTGCTGCGAGCGGTCTCGGCCTGTCGATGGCCCGGCTGCTGGCCCGTGATGGCTGGACGCTGGGCGTGCTCGACCTCGATCGCGAGGCCTTGGAGCGTGCCGTTCCTCAACTGCAGACCTCGGGTGCGGCAAGCGTCACCGCTTACCCCGGCGACGTCGCCGCGCATGAATTCGTCGCCGCATCCGTCACTGGCTTCAGCCAGGCAAACCAGGGCCTGGACGTGATGGTGAACAACGCGGGCGTGGCCGTGGCCGGCGCAGTCGAGGCCACCCCGGTCGACGACTGGAACTGGATCGTCGGCATCAACCTGCTCGGGGTCGTCTGGGGGTGCCGCACGGCCTTGCCGGTGATGAAGCCTCAGGGCAGTGGCCTGATCTTCAATATCGCGAGTTCCGCGGGTTTCGCAGCGGCACCACAGATGTCCGCTTACAACGCCACCAAGGCCGGCGTCATTGCCCTGAGCGAGACGCTGGCAAGCGAACTGGCGGGGACGGGTCTGCAGGTGTCGTGTGCGATGCCGGGCTTCTTCCGCACCCACCTGCTCGACCACATGCGGGCACCGCCGGAAGAGAACCGGCTCGCCCACCGGATCATGGACAACTCGGGTCACGACCCCGACGAAGCCGCGCTCGCCTTGCTCGGAGCTGCGGCCGCAGGAGAGCTGTACGTGGTCTGGCCGCCGGAATACCGCTGGGCGTGGCGGCTCAAGCGCTGGTTCCCGCGCTGGTTCCTCAAGCGAGTGCAGTCTTTCCGGGACGCTCAGGCAAGAAAGGCGGGTCGACCGCCAGGATGAAGCGGGT
>JBAVIQ010000404.1:0-3980 GCA_049687035.1 Steroidobacteraceae bacterium | reverse complement strand
CGCACGGACACCAAGGGCATAGTTGTTCGTGGCGCCTACGCCCCGGTGCGCAACTTCAACATCCAGGCGACCTACTTCATGAACACGCTCAACAAGGACGAGACCCGCGACGCAACTTTCGCCGTGGACGACAGTCTCGATTACGATCGCCTGCAGATCGACCTGAACTACAAGTTCTGATCCGGCGGTCCGTCGCGGAACCCTCCCCCGGGCCCGCAAGGGCCCCCCTCGCCAGCATCCCCCGGGCGAGGGCGCGGGGAGGGTTTCTTTCTTGCCGGCCCGGTTGAACTTGTTTCAGTCCGGGCCGTCCTGTACAAGACGGCAGCTTCGGGAGATCAATAACCGTGATGGATACTTCTGACCTTTCGCACCACATCCACAGCCGTTACAACGCGGAGCTCGAAGGCATCCGGACCGGCGTGCTGCAGATGGGTGGCCTCGTGGAGCAGCAGCTGCAGAATGGTGTGAAGGCCATAGTGAGCGGCGACAGCCGGCTCGGCGAGGAAGTCGGCCGGCAGGACCACAAGGTCAACGCGATGGAAGTCGCCATCGACGAAGACTGCAGTCGCATCCTGGCGACGCGCGCGCCGACGGCCTCGGACCTGCGCCTGATCGTGGCGATCATCAAGACGATCACCGACCTGGAACGCATCGGCGACGAGACTGAAAAGCTGGGTCTCGCTGCCTCGCGGCTGTCGAATTCCGACCGCACCGCGGATCGCTACCGCGAGCTGAAGCACATCGGCGAACTCGTGGCCGACATGGTCCACGGCGCGCTTGATGCCTTTGCCCGCCTCGATACCGAGGCGGCGCTCAGCGTGGCTCGCCGCGATCGCGTGATCGACGAAGAGTACGAGGCGATCCAGCGCCAGTGCATCACGTTCATGATGGAAGACCCGCGAGCGATCCGTCGCACGCTCGACGTCCTCAGCCTCGCACGGGCCCTGGAGCGCGTCGGCGATCACGCCAAGAACATCTGCGAATACGTGGTCTACATGGTGCTGGGCAAGGACATTCGCCACCTCTCGATCGAGGACGTCGAGCGCCAGATCCTGGCGGCGCGCGCGACTAAGCAGGCCGACCAGGGCTGAACCTCTCGTTCCCGGGACGACGGAGCGCGCTTGAACCTTACCTTCGATTCCCGACAGCCCTGGTGGCGGCAGACTCGTACGCTGAACCTGGCGGGACTTCTCTGGTGTGCCGGACTCATGGCCTACGCGCTGTTCGTCCAGTACGGACTGGGCGAAGAACCGTGCCCGCTCTGTATCCTGCAGCGGGTCGCAGTGATCACGACGGGCGTGATCTTCCTGCTCGCCTGGCTGCACAACCCGGCCAGCGCAGGAATGCGGCGGGTCTACGGCACGTTGATCGTGCTCGCTGCACTGGCTGGTGTCGGCGTCGCGGCCCGTCACATCTACGTCATCAATGCACCGCCGGGCGCGGTCGCGGAATGCGGCGCCAGTCTCGAGTACATGATGGATGTGTTGCCGCTGCACGAAGTGCTGGGCAAGGTGCTGAGCGGGTCGGGGGAGTGCGCCAAGGTCACCTGGCGTTTCCTCGGGTTCAGCATGCCTTTCTGGGTGCTGCTCAACCTGCTCGGTCTCGCCGCGCTCGGCATGGTCGCCAACTTCCGGAAGCGCTGAGTCCGTGTTCGTGCGCCTCTCTTGCTTCAGCGGGAGAGGTCGGCCGTAGGCCGCGTGAGGGGCTTGGCGTCCAATCCGGCATGTCCCGTCGCGCTTGGAAAGGCAGACACGCGCGCGCCGGGACATGCCGGATCGAACGCCTGACACACCGCGCCTGGGCGACTTTTCCGCGCAGCGGAAAAGGTCGCACGGCGCACGCAACGTGACCGCGCTCCGAGCCGGACCAATGTCGCGTCGCCTTCTTGCTGGCCGCTCGCACCCCGCCTGACGCAGGGTTCCTCTGCATCCGTCCGGCTACGTGCGCCGTGCGGTTCGTCGGGCGCAAACCAATGGCCTCTACTTCCGGCTCTCGTTTCCGCCCGACGAGCCGATCAGGCGCCGCCCGTCACAAGCGACTGATCCGGGGCCTTCCCCCGAGCGCGTGTCTGCCTTTCCAAGCTCGGGGGAAGGCCCCGGATCGGTCGCTTGCAGCGAGCGCGTGCCGTCAGGTCAGCAACAGTTCCATGATCCGCTCGTAGGCGAGGCTCAGCGTATCGACGTCCTCGATCCGCACGCACTCGTTCACCTTGTGGATCGTCGCGTTGATCACGCCGAGTTCCACCACCTGCGCACCGGTCGGCGCGATGAAGCGCCCATCGGAGGTGCCGCCGGTCGTCGAGAGTTGAGGGCTGCGCCCCATGGTTTCGAGGACGGCCCGCTCCACGGCGGCGGTCAGCGTGCCCGGGCGCGTCAGGAAGGGCAGGCCGGACACGAACCATTCCAGCGAATACTTCACGCGGTGACGATCGAGGACTTCGAGCACACGCCGCTGCAGCTGCTCGACTGTCTGTTCGGTCGAAAACCGCAGGTTGAAGCGCGCCTTTAATTCGCCGGGGACCACGTTCGGTGCGCCGGTGCCGGCCGAGATGTTCGAGACCTGGAACGTCGTCGGCTGAAAGAATTCATTGCCTTCGTCCCAGTGCGTCGTGACCAGTTCCGCGAGTGCGGGCGCGAAACCGTGCACCGGATTGTCGGCGAGGTGCGGGTAGGCGATGTGACCCTGCACCCCATGCACTGTCAGGCGACCGGAGAGCGAGCCGCGACGTCCAACCTTGATTGTATCGCCCAGAATGTCGCCGCTGGTCGGCTCGCCGACGACGCACCAGTCGATCTTCTCGTGACGCGCTTCGAGCACGTCCATCACCTTGCGCGTGCCGTCGACCGACGGGCCTTCCTCGTCGCTGGTGAACAGGAAGGCGAGCGAGCCCGCGTGACCGGGATGCCTGGCGATGAACCGTTCCGTGGCCGTCACCATCGCTGCAAGACTGCTCTTCATGTCGGCGGCGCCGCGTGCATACAGCACGCCATCGACGATCACGGGCTCGAAGGGGTCGGTGCGCCAGTCTTCGCGCGGCCCGGTCGGCACGACGTCCGTGTGACCGGCAAAGCAGAGCACCGGGCTCCCAGTACCGCGCCGTGACCAGAGGTTCTCGACCGGACCGAAACGCAGCCGTTCGTTGCTGAACCCGAGCGGCTCGAGCCGGGCGCAGATGACGTCGATGCAACCGTGATCCTCGGGGCTCACGGAGGGCCGGCGCAGCAGGTCTTCGGTCAGGGCAAGGGTCGGGGACATCGTGCTGGGTTCGCTCTGGAATCGGTACAGGGCCCGGGCCGGGTCCGGCATTAAAGCCATAAGGGCCCGTCGGATCAAGCACTTGCGACAACGCCATCTTTGTCACACGGCTGTCACAGTGGGGCGGCAGACTGCGCGGCATCGATAGGGGCGCCCGCCCCCAGCCGACCCACAGCAGAGGATGCCTTTCATGAAGCTTTCCTGGCAGCAGATCACCCTCCCGGCCCTTGCGCTTGGCCTCCTGGCCATGGGCGCCACGGAGCGCGCGCACGCGCAGGCCGCGATCAAGATCGACGGCTCGAGCACCGTCTTCCCGATTTCCGAGGCTTACGCCGAAGAGTTCCAGATCCAGAAGCGCGGCAAGGTCCGCGTGACGGTGGGTGTCTCGGGCACCGGTGGCGGCTTCAAGAAGTTCTGCCGCGGTGAGACGGACATCTCCAACGCCTCGCGCCCGATCTCGGTCGAGGAAATGGAAGCGTGTCGCAAGGCCGGCATCAAGTACATGGAAGTGCCGGTGGCGTTCGACGCCCTTACGGTCGTGATCAATCCCGCCAACACCTGGGCGAAGACGATGACCGTCGCCGAGCTCAAGAAGATGTGGGAGCCGGGCGCGCAGGCCCGCATCACGACCTGGAACCAGGTCAATGCGAAGTACCCCAAGGAAAAGCTGATGCTGTTCGGGCCGGGCGCCGATTCGGGCACGTTCGACTATTTTACCGAGGCAG
>JBAVIQ010000403.1:0-2537 GCA_049687035.1 Steroidobacteraceae bacterium | reverse complement strand
CGGCGCCCCGTCGCCAGTGGCCGTCGCGATCCTGCAGCAGCACGGTCACGTGCATGCGATCGAACGATTGCTGCGCCAGGAAAGCCGTGCGCGCCCGTTCGACGGCGTGCTGCACTCGCGTGTCGTCAATGACCACTGGGCCGATCACTGGCCGTGCAGCGGGAGCAGTTGTAGCCGAGGCGCCCGTCGCGACGATCGCGATACCGATGGCAGCGAGTTCGACCGTGACCGCACGACTCATTCGCAGCCGCGACTGCATGACTGCGCCCGTCAGCCAGAGCACGGCGATCACCGCGACAGCTCCCGCGACCAAGGGTAACCCCGAGAGTACCTCGGTATACCAGAGCAGCAGCATCGAGCCGAGGATGGCCAGGGTGATCTGCACGAAGGCAAACGCGCGCACCGGACGCGGCATCGGTGGGTCGTACGTCTGCACCTGCGACACGTCGAAGTGCGGCTTATGCCAGGCGACGCCATCCGCTCCGGCCGGTTGCCAGCCGGGCGGCTTCAGCCATACGCGAACCCGGTCGCTCCAGTGCTCGCATTGCAGCGACTTGCGCGCGAGGTCCGCGTACACCTCGAGGTTGGCCCACAGCGGATCCCATGAGTTGAGCGGCGCGCGCGTGCCGTACACGCAACGTTCGGACTCTTCGACGAACGTGCCGAAGAGCCGGTCCCACGCCATGAAGATGCCGCCATAGTTGCGGTCGATGTAGCGGTCGTTCACGGCGTGGTGCACGCGGTGGTTCGATGGCGACGCGAACCAGCGGTCGAACCAGCCGAGCTTGCCGATGACTTCGGTGTGGATCCAGTACTGGTAGAGCAGGTCGACGATCGCCGCCACCGCAAACATGGCGGGTGGCACGCCCGCGACGGCCATTGGCAGGTAGAAGATCCAGCTGAGGAACGCGCCGCTGCTGGTTTGCCGCAGCGCCGTCGACAGGTTGTAGCGCTGGCTCTGGTGATGCACCACGTGCGAGGCCCAGAACACGGCGCTCTCGTGACCGAGCCGATGATTCCAGTAATAACAGAAATCGTAAAAGACGATGGCCAGCGCCCACGCCCACCACGCGTGCGGCCAGGTGCCGAGCGCCACGTGCTCGAAGACGAGCGCGTACACGCCATAGTTGAAGACCCGCACGAAGAGTCCAACCACCTGGCTCATCACGCCGAGGCTCAGGCTGTTGATCGCGTCGTTGAGCCGGTAGGCGCCGCTCATGCCGCGGGCGCGCGCCACCAGCAGTTCCAGCGCGATCAGCAGGAAGAACACCGGAGTGGCGAATGCAATGGCCTTGCCCATGCTGCGATCCTAGCTCTCGACGTGCCAGCCGCGTGATCGATCCACGGCCTGCGCCCAACGAGCCAGCCGAGAGTCCGCCTCGTCGCGCGACATCCGCGGTTCGAACCGCCGTTCGGCCCGCCAGTTCGCTGCTACCTCCGCCGGTGACGACCAGAAACCAGCGCCCAAACCGGCGAGGTAAGCGGCTCCCAGCGCTGTTGTTTCCGTCACCTGCGGCCGCACGACCGGCACACCGAGCAGGTCGGCCTGGAACTGCATCAGCAGGTCGTTCGCCGTGGCGCCGCCGTCCACGCGCAGTTCGATCAGTGGATGGTGAGCGTCACGCTGCATGGCCAGCAATACCTCGGCGCTCTGGAAAGCGATCGCTTCCAGCGCGGCGCGGGCGATGTGCGCCCGTGTCGTTCCACGCGACAGCCCGACCATCGTGCCGCGCGCATACGCATCCCAGTGCGGGCTGCCGAGTCCGGTGAAGGCGGGCACGAGATAGACGCCGCCGGCATCGGGGACGCTCGCTGCCAGCGCTTCGATGTCGGCCGAGCGTTCAATGATGCCGAGGCCGTCCCGCAGCCACTGCACGACTGCGCCGCCGACGAACACGGCACCCTCGAGCGCGTAACGCAGGTCGGTCGTTTGCCAGGCGATGGTGGTCAGCAGCCGGTTGCTGGAAGCGAGCGGCGATGTGCCGGTGTTCATCAGCAGGAAGCAGCCCGTGCCGTAGGTGTTCTTGGCCATGCCACGCTCGAAACAGGCCTGCCCGAAGAGCGCAGCCTGCTGGTCACCGGCGATCCCCGTAATCGGCACCGAGTGCGCGCCGAGCCTGGCGACCGGCGCGTTCAGGCTGAGCGACGATGGCACGACCTGCGGCAGGACGGCGCGCGGAATATGCAGCCGTTCGAGCATGAAGTCGTCCCACTCGGCGCTCGCAAGGTTGAGCAGCAGCGTGCGGCTGGCATTGGAAACGTCGGTGACGTGTCGCGCGCCGTTCGACAGCTTCCAGACCAGCCAGCTTTCGATCGTGCCAAAGGCGAGTTCGCCGCTTTCCGCGCGCTGACGCGCGCCGGGGACGTGATCGAGCAGCCACGCCAGCTTGGTGCCCGAAAAATACGGGTCGAGCAGCAGTCCCGTGCGCCGTGCGACTTCGGGCTCGAGACCCTCGGCCTTCAGTTGCTGGCACAGGTCGGCCGTGCGCCGGTCCTGCCAGACGATGGCCGGCGCAAGCGGCCGGCCAGTGCTGCGG
>JBAVIQ010000402.1:0-1547 GCA_049687035.1 Steroidobacteraceae bacterium | reverse complement strand
GCCGTAGATCGCGGTGGCCTTGCGATCGTCGAGCCCGAAGCCGCCGGTCGCGACGGCGTCGACCAGGAACAGGATCAGGATTCCACGCATCCCGTAATACGTGAAGCGCTCCCACATCTCTGTCATGAAGAGCGTGGCAAGCCCTCGCGGATGCCCGAACCACCGATCCCGAATGGCGCGTCCCCCAGATCTTCCGGCTTATTGCTTGTACACGGTTCCTTGCTTCATGACGAACTCCACGTTGTCCATGGCGTGGATGTCGTCGAGCGGATTGCGCGTCACGGCCACGATGTCGGCCGAGTAGCCCGGGGCGATCTGGCCAACCTCGGCTTCGATGCCGAGTGCCTCGGCGCCGACCCTGGTCGCGGCCTGGAGCGCCTGCATCGGCGTCATGCCGTACTGCACCATGAACGCCAGTTGCTTCGGCGCGTCCTTGTGCGGGTGCACGCCCGTGTCGGTGCCCAGCGTCAGCTTGATGCCCTTCTGCACGGCCTTCCTGAAGTTGTCGCGCTGCGCCTGCGCCACTTCGCGATCCTTGCGCAGGAACTCCTCGAGCTCGCCACGCCTGGGGCCTTCCGTCTGCGTGTACTCGGTGTTGTAGATGTCCATTGACAGGAAGGCGCCGTTCTTCTTCGCGAGCTCGAGACCTTCCTCGTCAATGAGGCTGGCATGCTCGATCGTGTCGACGCCGGCCCTCAGCGCGACCTTGATGCCGTTGGCGCCATGCGCGTGGACGGCGACCCGCCGGCCCGCCATGTGGGCTTCGTCGACGATCGCTGCCACCTCTTCCGGCGTGTACTGCTGCGAGCCGACGCGCGTGCCCTTGGAAAACACGCCGCCGGTACCGCAGTACTTGATGAGGTCAGCGCCGTACTTGATGTTCTTGCGCACCATGGCGCGCACTGCGTCGACGCCGTTCGCGATGCCTTCGGCGCGCTCGTCGTACTCGGGCGCGAGCATGTTGCCGTCGCAATGGCCCCCGGTGATGCCGAGGGCCGGGCCCGACGCCAGGATGCGCGGGCCGATCACGTCGCCGGCGTTGATCGCGTCGCGCAGTGCGATGTCGCTATAACCGGATGCACCGACGTTGCGGATCGTCGTCACGCCGGACAGCAGCGTCTCCCGGGCAAAGCGCGCGCCCTTCAGTGCCTCGCGCGGAATGGAAATGCCGTAACCGTGATACGGAGGGGTCGTCGGGTCGCCCGTGACGTGGGTGTGCGTGTCGATGAGTCCGGGCATGACCGTCTTGTCCGAGAGGTCGATGACGGTTGCGCCCGGCGGCACGACCGTCACGCCCGCAGCGCCCACCGCGCTGATCTTGCCGCCCTGCACGACGATCACCTGGTCGCTGTGCACGCGGCCCGACGTCACGTCGATGAGCTTGCCGGCCCTGATCACGGTGACGGCCTCCGGGACCGTGGCTGAAGTCACATCGGCGGCAAGGGCCGTCGGGATCGCACACGCGACCAGTGTGGCAAACGCACGGCGGATTGACAGTCGCAGGGTCGAAGGCATGCAGGTCTCCGGTGTCGAAGCGATCGATGAAT
>JBAVIQ010000401.1:0-6487 GCA_049687035.1 Steroidobacteraceae bacterium | reverse complement strand
GGAATGCCCTGCGGAAACTGCTTGCGCGTCGCCTTCTCGATCGCGTTCCTCATCTGCGGCTGCATCAGGCCGGTGGTGCGCTTGGCGACCAGCGCCTCGAGGTCGATGCCGTCGATGAGGTCGAGCGGGTCGATGATGTTGCCCTTCGACTTCGACATCTTGTTGCCGTGCTCGTCGCGGATGAGCCCGGTGATGTAGACCTCGCGGAAGGGCACGTCGTCCTGGAACTTGAGGCCCATCATGATCATCCGGGCCACCCAGAAGAAGATGATGTCGAAGCCCGTGACCAGCACCGACGTCGGGTAGAAGGCCGCGAGCTCCGGCGTCTGCTGCGGCCAGCCGAGCGTCGAGAACGGCCACAGCGCCGAGCTGAACCACGTGTCGAGCACGTCTTCGTCCTGGCGCAGTGCCACCGGCTTGCCATGCTGCCTGGTCGCAGCGGCCTGCGCTGCCACCTCGCTGCGGGCGACGAAGATGTTGCCGTCGTCGTCGTACCATGCGGGAATGCGATGGCCCCACCAGAGCTGGCGGCTGATGCACCAGTCCTGGATGTTGCGCATCCACTGGAAATAGGTCTTCGACCAGTTGTCCGGGACGAAGCGGATGCGGCCATCCGCGACGGCCGCGATGGCCGGCGCGGCCAGCGGCGCGATGCGCACGTACCACTGGTCCGTGAGCCAGGGCTCGAGCACTGCGCCGCTGCGGTCACCGCGCGGCACGGGCAAGGCATGCGGATCGATCTTTTCGAGGAGGCCGGCCGCTTCGAGGTCCGCGACCACGCGCTTGCGGGCTTCGAATCGATCGAGCCCCCGATACTGCGCCGGCACTTCGTCGTTGAGTTTGGCGTCGGCCGTGAAGATATTGAGCAGCGGCAGCGAATGACGCTTGCCGATCTCGTAGTCGTTGAAGTCGTGCGCCGGCGTGATCTTGACGCAGCCGCTGCCGAACGCCGGATCGCAGTAGTCGTCGGCGATGATCGGCACGAGACGGCCGGTGAGCGGCAACCGGACCTGCTGGCCGACGAGGTGCTGGTAGCGCTCGTCCGTGGGATTCACGGCGACGGCCGTGTCGCCGAGCATCGTCTCCGGACGCGTCGTCGCGACGATCATGTGGCCGCTGCCTTCCGCGAGCGGATAGCGCAGGTGCCAAAGGTTGCCGGCTTCAGGCTCCGCGATCACCTCGAGGTCGGACAGCGCGGTGTGCAGCACCGGGTCCCAGTTCACGAGACGCTTGCCGCGATAGATCAGCCCGTCCTCGTGCAGGCGCACGAAGACTTCGAGCACGGCCGCGGAGAGCCCTGCGTCCATCGTGAAGCGGTCACGCGACCAGTCGACCGAATTGCCGAGCCGGCGCATCTGGCGCGAAATCGTGCCGCCCGATTCTTCTTTCCATTCCCACACGCGCTCGACGAATTCATCGCGGCCGAGGTCGTGCCGCGTCTTGCCGTCGGCGGCGAGCTGGCGCTCGACGACCATCTGCGTGGCGATGCCCGCGTGGTCGGTGCCCGGTTGCCAGAGGGTGCGATCGCCGTCCATGCGGTGCAGCCGGGTCAGCACGTCCATCAGCGTGTGCTGGAAGGCGTGCCCCATGTGCAGCGTGCCCGTGACGTTCGGCGGCGGGATGACGATGCAGTAGGGTGGGCCATCACCGACGGGCGCAAACCAGCCGGCCGCTTCCCAGGCAGCGTAGATGCGGGATTCGATATCTCGAGGGGAGTAACTCTTGTCCATCGACGGCCTCGTGCGCGAACCGTCGATTATAGCGGCAGTCCTGCGGTTGCCCGGCTCAGTTCGCGAGACCCGGGCCTGTGAAATGCTCGGCGATGACCCGCGAGATCAGGCGCGGCAGCTCGGCCTTGAGGCGGTCCGAGACCTGTTCGAGCAGCAGGCCCTCCATTTCGCGCAGTGCGTTATGGACCAGCTCGTCTGCCTGCTCGTGGATCACGGCCGTCAGGTGCGCTTCGAGTTCACCCAGGAACCGGCTGGTGTCGTTGATGAAGGCCGAAGCTGAGCCGATGTTCGGTTCGGCGATGTCGGTCAGGACAGGGATTTCGTCGTTGGACAGTTTGTTCATGGTGCGGCGGAGCCTCGCTCAGAGCGGATGCGCCTCGGGGGCGCAGCCTGCGTCACGGTACGTTCGCCAGCGGTGGCGGCCCGCCTTCCTGGCGTCTTCGTCGCCGCCGACCACCTCGCAGATTCGAGCATAGGCGGAAAAGTCGGCGGGCGCATCGGGCGCAAGGTTGATCAACACGTCGCGGTGACTGGGGGGAAGACTGGAGCTGCCCACCACGACCGGAGTGGCCGCGACCACGTCCGGCTCGGTCGGCCAGACGACGTGCGGCACGAAGCTGCGGTCGGAAAACGTCCACAGCAACTCGTCGAATTCCGCCGTTTCCGCGGCGCTGGCCGTGCGGACGGTCACCCGCAGGCCCTGATCGTAGGCTTTTTCGGCGAGGCGGCACGCCGTGACGAGGCGAGCCCGGCGGTCGGGTTCACCGAGCGTGTAGAAGTCGACCTTAGGTACGCCCACGGTGCGTGCGGCGCGGCATCAGGCCCGACCGAGCAGGAAGTCCAGCAGCAGGGGCACCGGGCGTCCGGTGCTGCCCTTGTGCGAACCCGTGAGGTACGCGGTGCCCGCGATGTCCAGGTGGGCCCAGTGCAGACCGTCCGTGAACTTGGCGAGGAAGCACGCGGCCGTGATGGCGCCGCCGTCGCGACCGCAGGCATTGGCGAAGTCCGCGAAATTGCTCTTCAGCTGCTCGTGGTATTCCTCGGCCATCGGCATGTGCCAGCAGCGGTCTTCCGCGCGCAGGCCGGCTGCGGTGAGTTCGCCCGCGAGTTCGTCGTCGTTGCTCATGACGGCGCTCAGGTGCGCGCCGAGCGCGATCACGCAGGCGCCCGTCAGCGTCGCGATGTCGACGACCGCCGCCGGCTTGAAGCGGCGCGCGTAGGTGAGCGCATCGCACAGGATCAGGCGGCCTTCGGCGTCGGTGTTGATCACTTCGATGGTCTGGCCCGACATGCTGCGCACGATGTCGCCCGGCTTGGTCGCGCGCCCGCTCGGCATGTTTTCGCAGGCCGGAACGATGCCGACGACGTTGAGCTTGAGTCCCATCTCGGCTGCGGCCTTGATCGCGCCGAAGACGCTGGCCGCGCCCGTCATGTCGAACTTCATTTCGTCCATGCCCGGTGGCTGCTTCAGCGAGATGCCGCCGCTGTCGAACGTGACCCCCTTGCCGACCAGCACGACGGGCGCCTGGCCCGCGCGACCGCCGTCGTAGCGCATGACGATCAGCTTGGCCGGCTCGTCGGTGCCGTTGGTGACTGACAGGAACGAACCCATCTTGAGCCGCTTCAGGTCGCGTTCTTCGAGCACCTGCGTCCGCACCGACCGGTACGACCGGGCGAGCTCCTTCGCCTGCTGCGCGAGGTAGCTCGGGGTACAGACGTTGGCCGGGAGGTTGGCGAGATCGCGCGTCAGGGCGGAGCCCGCGGCGATCGCCCGACCGTGGTCGAGTCCGCGTTGCGTGGCCGACTTCTGGCCGGCCTCGGCGATGGCGATGCCGAACGACTTCAGTGCTGGTTCGGCGGGCTTGCGCACGCTGCGGATGGCGGGGACACGGTAAAGCGCAGCGCCCAACGCCTCGGCGGCGAGGCGGGCGTCGTAATAGGCGTCGGGTTCAGCGACCGATTCCGCCAGGTAACTCACGGCGTCGCGGGCGCCGGTCTTGGCGATCGCGCCCAGCGCGGCAAGCAGCGCCTTGCGGTACTGCTTGCGGCCAAAGGCGCCTTTCTTGCCGAGTCCTACCACCAGGACGCGCTGGCAGGCGGCGCCGTCCGTATCGATGAGGCGCAGTTCGCCAGTCTTGCCATGCGCGTCGCCGCGCTTGATCAACCGGCCGAGGCGGCCTGCCAGTGCGGAATCGAGTGCGGCGGCCGCACCGGTGAAGCCGCCGCTGCCTTCATGCAGGCCGACGATGGCGCAATCGGTCTTCTGGCGGTGGGGAGCAGCAGTGGCGACGAAGAGGCGCATCGGTCAGTCCTATGTCCTTGAGGTTTCCGGCGGGGGGTCGACTTTGTACCCGGCTGCCGGTTCGCCCGTTAAACTGAGCGGGCGAGTTTACCGATTCCCGCCGAGGCCCGCGAACTTTGCTCAGTCGCCTGGACCGCTATCTGCTGCGCGAAGTGACCGTGACCTTCGTCGCGGTCACCGGCGTGCTGCTGATTGTGCTGCTCTCCAACCAGTTCGCGCGGGTGCTCGGGCAGGCGGCAGCGAGCGGCTTTCCGGCCAGCATCGTGCTCACGCTGATCGGCCTCACCACGCTGCAGCAGCTCACGGTGCTCGTGCCCATCGGCCTGTTCCTCGGGATCGTGCTGTCGCTCGGCCGCCTGTACCACGAGAGCGAAATGACGGCGATGACGGCCTGTGGCGTCGGGCCGTTGCGGATTTACCGGCCGATCGCGCTGCTGGCGGTGGTCGTGGTGGCCCTGCTCGCGGTGCTGTCCTACCGCATCGTGCCGGCCGCCTGGATCAAGTCGAACGATCTTCGTCTGGAGGCGACGCGGGCCGCGCAGTTCGGCGCGCTCGAGCCGGGGCGCTTCCGCAGCTTCGCCGGCGGTGACGCCGTGTTCTACGCCGAGCGCGTCGAGAAGACGGGTGAGCTGTACGGCGTATTCGTGCAGCGCAGTGTTGGCGACAAGATCGAGGTTGCAATGGCCGAAAGGGCGGTGCAGCGCGGCGCGGGTCAGCCTGAGCAGGTGTTCATCCTGTACGACGGGCGCCGTTACGAAGGCGTGCCCGGCACGCCGAACTGGCGCATCGTGGAATTCCGCGAGCACGGGATTCCGGTGCGCCTGCCCGAGGCGAAGGCGGGCAAGAACAAGATCGAGATGATGAGCACGGCGACGCTGATGGCGTCGGACGACCCGAAGGATCGCGCCGAATTGGCGTGGCGCACGGCGGTGCCCGTCATGGCGCTCGTGCTGATGGTGCTCGCGGTGCCGCTCGCGCGCCTGCGCCCGCGCCAGGGGAGGTTTGCCAGGGTCGGTTACGCGGTGCTCGCGTACTTCCTGTATTCGAACCTGCTGGCGGCGGTGCGCGTCTGGATTCAGAAGGATTCGCCGGGCGGGCAGCTCGGCCTCTGGTGGGTCCATCTCATGCCGCTCGCGCTCGCCGTGTGGCTGCTGTGGACTGAGCTCCACCCCGGCAAACCGTGGCGCCTGCCATGGCAACGGCGTCCGGCCAGCGCAGCGGCGACAGGCTGAGGTCGCGGCCGGCATGATGGGAGTCCTCAGTCGTTACCTGATCCGCACCGTGCTCGGTTATACCGCGCTGGTCATGATCGTGCTGCTCGCGCTCGGCGCGCTGTTCATGTTCATCGGCCAGCAGGACGACATCGGTGTCGGCAACTACACCGCCACGCGGGCGCTGCTGTTCGTCGCCCTGAACCTGCCGAGCTACCTGTTCCAGTTGTTGCCCGTGGCGGCATTGATCGGCTCGCTGCTCGGTCTCGGCAACCTGGCGCGCGGCAGTGAACTCGTCGTCATGCGCTCCGCGGGCGTGACGACGCTGCGTTTCTGCCTGTGGCTCGGCACGGCCGGCCTGCTCCTCGCGTCGCTGATGTTTGTCATCGGTGAATACGTTGCGCCGCCGCTCGGGCAATACGCGCGGCAGCTCAAGGTCTTTGCCAAGTTCGACGAGTTCGCCCTCGCCGGCAACCGCGCGACGTGGGTGCGTGATGGCGACACCATCATCAGCGTCAACCAGCAGTCTGCCAGTACGCGCTTCGGCGGCATCAAGGTGTTCCAGGTCGATCGCGCACGCAGGCTCGTGAGCGCCGGCCGCGCCGAGTCGGCGAGCGTCAAGGGCGACCAGGTGTGGCGGCTGGAGAAATATGTCGGCACTTCGTTCGCGCAGGATTCGCTCACGGCCACCGTGGATCGCGCAGGCGAGCGCGACGTGCGCACGTCGCTGTCGTCGGAATTCCTCGGCCTTGCCATCGCGGAACCCGAAACGATGGGATTGCGTGACCTGCGCGATTACATCGCGCACCTGCAGCGCAACGAACTGCAGTCGGACCGGTTCGAGGCGGCCTACTGGTCACGCCTCGCGCGGTTCGTTGCCGTGCTGCTGGTGATCATGCTGGCGCTGCCGTTCTGCGTCGGGTCGCTGCGCAATTCCGGGCAGGGCGCGCGCACCGTGATCGGCGTGCTGATCGGCGCGGGATTCGTGCTGCTGAGCCAGACGCTCGAGAGCAGCGGGGAGTTGTTCAGCCTGCCTCCCTGGATGGTGGGCTGGCTGCCGACGGCGTTGCTCGGCGTGGTGACGGGAACGTTGCTCTGGCGTAATCGCTGATTCGCGGGTCGATTCGCTGGCGTCGCTGCGACGCTCGCGTCGTGCGATTTGCGGCTTACGGAAAGTTGCTGCGAAGGCGAGGACTCCAGGCGCTCCGGCGTGGCTGTCTTTCTGCACCGCGGAAAGGCAGACA
>JBAVIQ010000400.1:0-3315 GCA_049687035.1 Steroidobacteraceae bacterium | reverse complement strand
AGATCGTGCCGACGCCCGTGATGTCGCTTTCCAGGCTCAGTTGGCGTGCAAGGCCAAAATCGATGAAGGCCGCCGAACCGTCCTCGCGCAGCAGCAGGTTGCCCGGCTTCACGTCGCGATGCAGGACGCCGACTTCGTGCAGCGCGCTGAGCGCTGCCGCCATCTGCCGTACGTAGCCCAACGCCTGCGCTGGTTCGAGACGCTCACGCATGCGCGAGCGCAGGTCGCCGCCCGGAAAGAATTCCATGGCGAGGTAGAGATGATCGTCCGCGACGCCGATGTCGTAGATGCGCGCGATGTTCGGATGCCGCAGGTGCGCTACGAGGTCGAATTCGCGCAGGAAACGATCGAACGTCGTGCTGCCTTCGACGATATCCGGCACCTGCCGGAAGATCTTGAGGACGCGCTGCTCCCCGGTGCGCACGTTCTCGGCGAGGAAGACGCTCGAAGAACCGCCGACGGCGAGGCGGCGCAGGCAGCGATGACCGCGGATGCGCACCGAGCCGAAGCGATCAGGCGGACTCTGCTCGAGTGCCGCACGTGAGGCTTCCGCCAGCACGTTGCGACGACTGGCCAGCGCCGTCCGCAGTGCGCCACACAGGTCAGCGTGCTCGAATTCCGTGCGCGTCAGCACGGCCAGCGCGCCCACGGACCTGGCCTTGTCCGCGACTGCGCCGGCGCCGCCGGGCGCGAAGTAAACGATGGGCGGGAAGCCAGGCCGGTCGGTCAGGTCTTCGAGCCATTCCAGGCCACGCGAGTCCTGCACTTCGTGGTCGAGCAGCACCACGTCGTACACGACGCCGGTGAATCCTGCGGGCAGGCGTCCGCGCGTGGCTGGCTCGTACTCGGCCGGCAACGCATCGCGCCATTCCAGCGTGACGTGATGCGCGAGCAGCTGCCGGTAATCGGCACGGTCGCTCACGATCAATGCCCGCAACGTCATCGATGCCCTCCCAACCTCAGCCCCAGGACGAGATCGCCGACGTTCGTCAGCGTCGGTCCAGTATGCAGCAGATCTCCCGCCGCCTCGAGAAAAGTACCGGAATCCGCGCGTGCGAGCGAGATGACGGGATCGCAGCCCGCGTCGCGACCGCGCTGGCACGTCTCGTCGTCGACCAGCGCGCCCGCATCACTGGAAGCACCGTCGATGCCGTCGGTGCCGGCGGCGAGCAGGCTCGCATCGTGCAGTCCACGGCGTTCGAGTTCGAGCGCGGCGGCGAGCGCCAGGTGCTGGTTCCGGCCACCGCGACCCGGCTGCGCTGGCAAGCGCACCGTGGATTCGCCACCCCGGACCTGCACGATGCCTGAGGGCTGCCGCGCGAGCGACGCGACGAAACGGACCCCGTGTCCGGCCGCATCACCGTCGATGCGAGCGCGCACCACGCTTGCCTTCAGCCCCAGTGCGCGTGCCGCTGCTGCCGCAGCGCGACAGGCGGACCTGAGCGACGCAACGATTCGCACCGGCACGTCGGGCACGCGTGTGATGGTCCTCGGGCTCTTGTGGAGTCGATCCAGAAGATCGCGCAGTTCCGGTGGCAGCGCCGCTGTGCCTGGCACGTCTGAATGTTCATCCGGGAACGCATGCAACAGTCCGGAACCGATGATGCGCGGATCGTCGCCGGGCACGTCGGAGATCATCAGGGCCTGTGTTCGCCGGCCGTCCGCGATCCGTGCGAGGCCACCGCCCTTCAATCTCGAGATGCGTCGGCGCGTGGCATTGACCTGCGCGATGGACGCGCCCGATCGCAGTGCCCACCGATTCAATGCCTGCAGGTCGATGAGACTGGCGCCGGGAACGAGCCAGTCGACGAGGCTCGAGGCGCCGCCGGAGACCAGGAACAGCACCTGCGCCTCGGCATCGAGTCCTGACACGAATTCGGCGACCATCTGGCCTGCGGCGAGGCTCGCCTCGTCGGGCAAGGGATGCGATCCATAGGTGACGTGCAGGCCGTGTGTCGCGGGATTGAAGCCGGTCGGCACGTGCTCGACCGGCACGACGATCACGCCGCCGGCAACCTGCGAGTCCAGCGCGGCGACCGCTCCTTGCGCCATCGCTGCAGCGGCCTTGCCGACTGCAACCACGTGCCACGGTCCGTGCAGCGGTCGTCGCGTGAGTTCCTGCTGCACAGCCCGCCGTCCATCGACGGCGACGAGCGCGGCACGATAGCAATCAAGGAGGATGTTGCGCGGGGTCACGAGGCCCTCACCCCGCTGCATTCACCCCAGCCCTCTCCCACCGTTGGCGGAAGAGGGAGCGGAAGACGCGTCAGACGACGGCCTTCAGCACGCCTGAAGCGGCGGTGCCTGTGTTGCGGGTCTGCTTCGCGAGATCCGATCGCTCGCGCTGCAGCCGGTCGAGATACTCCGGCGTGATGTCGCCGGTGACGTACTCACCCGAGAAGCACGACGTGTCGAACTGGCTCACGCCCGAATCGTGGTGGCGCACGGCCTTCACGAGGTCGTCGAGGTCCTGGTAGATCAGCCAGTCCGCGCCGATCAGCCTGGCGACTTCGTCCTCGGTGCGGCCCGCCGCGACGAGTTCGGAAGCCGCCGGCATGTCGATGCCGTAGACGTTCGGGTAACGCACCGGCGGCGCGGCCGAGGCGAAATACACCTTGTTGGCGCCCGCTTCGCGCGCGATCTCGATGATCTGCGCCGACGTGGTGCCGCGCACGATCGAGTCGTCGACCAGCAGCACGTTCTTGCCGCGGAACTCGAGGTCGATCGCGTTCAACTTGTTGCGCACCGACTTCTTGCGCTGGCCCTGCTCCGGCATGATGAAGGTGCGGCCGATGTAGCGGTTCTTGATGAACCCTTCGCGGTACTTCACGCCGAGGATCTGCGCGACCTGCATCGCGCTCGTGCGGCTGGTGTCGGGAATCGGTATCACGACGTCGATGTCGTGCTTGGGACGCGTGCGACGGATTTTATCCGCCAGCAGTTCGCCCATGCGCAGGCGCGCCTTGTAGACCGAGATGTTGTCGATGATCGAATCGGGCCGCGCAAAGTACACGTACTCGAAAATGCACGGCGTGTGACGCACGGGGTTGCCGCACTGCTTCGTGTGCAGGCGGCCGGTCTCGTCGATGTAGACGGCCTCGCCCGGACCCACGTCGCGCATCAGCTCGAACCCGCTCTGGTCGAGCGCGACGCTTTCCGACGCGATCATGTGCTCGCGGCCGCGCGGTGTGTCGCGCTTGCCAATGACCAGGGGGCGGATGCCGTGCGGATCGCGGAAGCCGATCACGCCGCGGCCGAGGATCATCGCGACAACGGCGTAGCCGCCCTGGATCCGGCGGAACGTGGCGCTGATCG
>JBAVIQ010000399.1:0-3939 GCA_049687035.1 Steroidobacteraceae bacterium | reverse complement strand
GTCGAACACCAGCCCGCGCTCCACGTCGAGCCCGGGGAGGCCGGCCTGCCGCACGAACTGCGACCAGAAATGCCGACGCGGCAGTCCCTCGACACGCATGTGCACGAGCTCGTTGTCGCGGACGAACGCTTCCAGGTCCTTCTCGGCGTGCCGCGCAGCGACGTCCGGGTGGCAAACGACGCCGAGGCGCACCGGCCAGAGCAAGTCGCTCACGCGCTCCGTGACGGTAGGTCGCGTGTACAGCACCGCGATGTCGACATCCGCGGCCGGCGGTCCGATGCCGTAAGGACTGACCAGGTCGATTTCGACTTCCGGGTGGTCCGAGCGGAAGTCCTGCAGCAACGGCACCATCATGTGCGCGGCAAAGCTCGGCGGCATCTGCACGCGCAGGGTGCGCAGCCGCGGCGTGCGAGCGTCGCGGATCTCGTCGATCGCATGCTCGAGGCGGTCGAACGAGCGGGACACGACCGGCAGCAGGTGTTCGCCCGCGGCGGTCAGTACCAGCGAATGGGGCCGGCGTTCGAACAGCTTCACGCCGATGAGGTTCTCGAGCGAGATGACGTGCCGGGAAAGCGCGCTCTGCGCGATGTTCAGCGCACTGGCGGCGCCGGTGAAACTGCCGTAGCGCGCGACGCCTTCGAACGCCCGCAGGGCGTTGAGGGGCAGCCAGCGACGGTCGATGCGGACTTTGTCGATCATTGCGGCCCCCATGATGACCTCACCGGACCCGGATTCGAGCCTGGCGGCAGCCTGCGCGTGCAAAGCTCACAGGGCGGCAAGCGTGGCGCATTCGCCACATCCGGGGCAATGTCTTTTTTGCGGTCCGGTCAATGCTTTTTTCAGATGATCATTTTGTGGACGTAGGTGTATTTCTCTTGATATGGTCGGGCGCACCTCGCGTTTTCCCTGTGGGACTACGTGGGTTTCTCAAAGGGTAACGAACCCCGCCAACGGGGACCGTTGCGTAGACAACACGAAGCCTTGGGGGTTTGAAATCGCATGAATTATAAACTCGCATCCGCGGTAGCCGCCGTGCTGGCCGCCAGCCCGACTCAAGCTGTCTGGGCCCAGGCAGCCTCCAGTGGTGGACTCGAAGAGGTGGTCGTCACCGCGCAGCGCCGCTCTGAGAGCATGCAGGACGTCCCGCTGTCGATCCAGGCCCTCACCGGCGATACCCTCGAGCAGTTGAACGTCTCGACGGTCGAGGAGTTCGTCAAGTTCCTGCCCAGTGTCACGACGGCCACCCTCGGCCCTGGCCAGAGCAACATCTACATGCGCGGCCTCAGCGTTGGCTCGCTCGGCACCCAGGGATCGGGCACCAACGGCCCCTGGCCGAACGTCGCCGTGTACCTCGACGAACAGTCCACGCAGGTTCCGGGTCGCAACCTCGACGTCTACGCAGCCGACTTCGAGCGCATCGAAGTACTGACCGGGCCGCAGGGCACCTTGTTCGGCGCCGGCGCCCAGGCGGGCGTGCTGCGCTATATCACCAACAAGCCAAAATTCAACGAGTTGTCCGGCAACGTCAAGGTCGGTTACGCCAACACTGCGAGCGGCGATGACAGCTACAACGTCGAAGGCGTGATCAACTTTCCGCTCATCGACGACAAGCTGGCGGCGCGAGTCGTGGCCTACCATGACCACCGTGGTGGCTACATCGACAACGTCGCCAGCACCTTCACGCGGAGTGGCACGGACCTCGGCTTTGCCCAACGCACCGGCGGCCGCGTCCCGGCCGATTCCGTGGTGATAAACAACTACGACATCGCCGGTAAGAACATCAATGAGTCCGAGTACCAGGGCATTCGCGGCAGCATGAAGTGGCAGATCGCCGACGACTGGGATGCCATCCTGGCCGTGGCGTACCAGAAAATCACGGGCGAGGGTGTGTTCTACCAGCACCCAAACGGTTCCGAATCCGGTTGCGGAGTGAACGCCGACTGCCCTGGGTCGACGCAGCCGCTGAAGCCGCTCCAAGTAACGGTATTCACCAATGCCCACACCGAGGATGAGTTCGTCAACACCGCGTTGACGGTCAACGGCAAGATCGGCGCGCTCGACCTCGTCTACGCCGGCGCGTACCTGACGCGCGACGCGCAGTCGATCTCGGACTACACCAACTACGCGCGCGGCCGCTGGGGCACGTACTACCAGTGCACCGGCTTCTCGGGCGCCAGTGTCGACAAGTGCTACTCGCCCGCGAGCTTCTGGGACGACAAGAACAACAGCACCAACTTGAGCCAGGAACTCCGCCTGAGCAGCCCGACTGACTGGCGCATGCGCTTCGTCGGCGGCCTGTTCTACGAAGATCGCACGATCGAGGCCAATACGGACTGGCACTACAAGTCGGTGCCGGAGTGCCCGGACGGCGGCCAGGTCGGGCTGAGTTGCTTCCTGTACCTCGATCCACGTGCCGCCCCGAAGTTCCAGTCGGCGGTACCGGACATGAGCAATCCGAATCGCCGCGCCTCGGACATCGGCTTCTTTAACGATTTCCAGCGTAATTACACGCAGTTTGCGGCATTCGCCTCGGTTGATTTCGACATCCTTGAGAACCTGACCCTGACCCTCGGCACGCGCTATTACGACATCAAGAATGAGATGGCGGGCGCGAACATGGGGAGCTTCTATTGCAAGGTCTACGGTTCCGGCGCCTCCGGTCCGTGCAATGGCACGAATTCGGGATACGGTGAGGGAACGCCACCCGAGACCGGTCTGTCGCCCTACGGCACCAACGTCAGCTTTCAGCCCGACAACAACAACAAGGCCGACGGTTTCCGCAGCCGCGCCAACCTGACCTGGCGCATCAACCCGGACGTGCTGGTGTACACAACCTGGTCTGAGGGCTACCGGCCTGGCGGCTTTAACCGCGGCTCGGCTTGCGGTGCCCGGGATCCGGTCAGCGGCATCAACCAGTGGTGCTTCCCGACGTCCTACGAGTCGGACGACGTGACCAACATCGAGGCTGGCTGGAAGACGCAGTTCTGGGGCGGGCGGGCGCAGTTCAACGGCGCGATCTACCAGGAGAAATGGGAGAACGCACAGACCGGCTTGTTTGCGCCGGATCTCGGCTTTCCGAACCTGCAGTCCTTCCTGAACGGCCCGAAGTACGAAGTCAAAGGCGTCGAATTCAATGTCGCCGTCGCGCCGATGGATGGACTGACGGTCACGGCGGCTGGCTCGTACAACAAGGGCGAACTCACGAACTCGCCGCAGGTGATCAGCAACAACCCGGCCAGCCCGACCTTAGGCCAGCCGGTGACAGAATCGTGCCTCGTCTACGCGGGAGGCGTCTGCACGAGCGTGGTGAGCGTGCAAAACCTGTTCGGCACGCCGGGATCGGCGATGGCCAACTCGCCGGAGTGGCAGTTCAACATCCGCGCACGGTACGATTGGGCGTGGGGTGACTACAACCCGTACGTCGGTGCCGCCCTGCAGTACCAGGACGACTCGTACTCGTCGGCTACCGTGAACAATCGATTCGTGCAGCCGGCGTTTACCACGATCGACGCGTCGTTCGGCGTGGCCAAGGATGCCTGGAGTGCCGAGTTCTACGTCGTCAACCTGACAGACGAGAATGAGAGCATGTACTCGACGGCCTCGCAGTTCATCCTGGTCGAAGTCCCGATGCGTCCGCGGACCATGGGCCTGCGCTTCGGTTACAACTTCGGCGGCAAGTAGCCGGGCATCGCCTCGACTCGGGCCGGTGGGGCAACCCACCGGCCCGTTTTCTTATTGGGGCACATTCCTTCATCATTCCAGGATGTCTTCCGTCGCCATGCCGCCCAGCCTGGATGTGGATCTGCGCGAGCTGCAGCAGCTGATCGAGCAGCGTCACTTCGACGACGCCCTGGCCTCCGCCGATCGCCTGCTCGAGCAGTCTCCTGGGCACCGTGACCTGCTTTACATGCGCGCCGTGGCGCTGCGCCACCTGCAGCG
>JBAVIQ010000398.1:0-4111 GCA_049687035.1 Steroidobacteraceae bacterium | reverse complement strand
GTGCCCGTCGCGCAGCACATGATCAGGACGGCGGCCAGCGGCGTCGTCGCCTGGGTCAGCAACAGCAGGAACACGGCACTGCCACCCAGCGCGATGGTTTGCATCAGCTTGCGGACGTAGCCGGCGCTGCGCCCGGCCTGCAGCATCCGATCCGCCCATGCGCCGGCCAGGTTCGCCGCGACAAAGTTGACCAGCCACGGTGCGGCGGACAGGACACCGGCGCTGGCAAGCGAGACGCCGAACGTGCTCTTGAAGTAAGTCGGCAGCCACGCGAGCAGCACGTACAGGCCCCAGTTGCTGGCGAAGTGGCTCACGATGATCGCCCACACGGCCGGCAACCGCAGCAGTTGCCCCCACGGTATGGCGCGGTCGGCGGTCTGCGGTGATACCACCGACGAACTTGCAGGATTTTCGTCGCGGGCCAGGAAGTGCCATGCCGCGTACCAGACCAGTCCGATGGCCCCGAACAGGTAGAAGGGCAGAGCCCAGCCGTATTCGCGCACCAGCCAGCCCGTGGCGGGCAATGCGAACACCGTTCCGAGCGAGATCGCGCTGATGATGAGCGCTGTCGCGCGCGACCTGCGCTCCGGCGGCACCCAGCGCGAGATCATGTTCATCGAGGCGGGGAACACGGCAGCTTCGCCGAGCCCGAGCGCGATGCGAGCCGCGATCAGCGCGCCGAGCGACATCGTCGCGGCAGGAGGGGTGAGCGCCGTCCATGCCGACCACCAGAGCACCGCGACGCCGAGGACCAGCCAACCGCCGTAGCGGTTCGCGAGTGCGCCGGTCACAGCCATCAGCAGCAGGTACCCGACGAAGAACGCGGACAGCACCACGCCTTTCTGCGTCTCGGTCCAGCCAAGGTCGTCCTTCATCGCGATGGCGGCCACCGAGATGTTGGTGCGGTCGATGTAGGAGATGAAGACAGCTGCGAAGAGCAGCAGCACGACGGTGTAATAACGCGGCCACGCCAGGCCACTCGCCTCGCCCCGTGCACTGGACATGAGCGCCTCCCCCGATGCGATGGCAGTGATGCTACATGAGCGCTGCAGGCGTGTCGGTTATTCTCCGGGACATGAACCAGGCGTTGCAGATCGGTCCGTTGTCGCTGCCGTATACGGTGCTGCTGACCTTGGTTGCCATCGCTCTTGGCGGATTCGTCGCCCACCGGTTGGCGCGGGCCGCCGGCATCGAGGTCGAGCCGACGCTGACGTACATGCTGCTCGTCGGCCTGGTCGCCGCGCGACTCGCCTTCGTCCTGCGTTGGCGCGACCAGTACTTCGACCTCCCGCTGAGCATCCTGAACATCCGCGATGGCGGCTGGGAGCCGGCAGCGGGCGTCGTGGTGGCCTTGCTGTTCGGCCTGCAACGCGCACACCGCCGGGCCGGCCTACGCAAACCCGTGCTAGCCGCTGCGTTCACAACAGGCACTGTGCTGCTGCTCGGCGGCATCGCCACCTTCATGATGGCGCCTGCGGCAGCCCCTTTGCCGCCGCTGACCCTGAGTTCGCTGGAGGGCAGGTCCGTGTCGCTCGCCGATTTCGCTGGCAAGCCCACCGTGGTCAACCTCTGGGCCACCTGGTGCCCGCCTTGCCGGCGCGAGATGCCCGCGCTGCAGCAGGCACAGGCCGCCAACCCGGACGTGAACATCGTCTTCGTCAACCAGGGTGAAGAGGCGGCGACCATTGTCGCCTTCCTCGACCGGCAAGGACTGGCCCTGAGCAATGTATTGGTCGACCCGCAGAGCAGCACCGGCGCGGCGCTGGGCCACAGCGCGTTGCCGACCACGCTGTTCTTCGATGCTCATGGACGGCTTGCCAGCACTCGCATCGGCGAACTGTCGCAAGCCACGCTGACTCAACGCCTGGCGGGCCTTCGCGCTGCCTCACCCCCGGCACGATGACTCACGTCTCCATGAAGCATCAACCGACCCATTCTTGATGCAAAGGACGATGGTTTTCGCATCGGGAGCTCGCGTGTACCACGGATCCGCATGATCCCGCGAGCTGTGACTTCGCATGGCTTGTCGAGATGTATTTATAATGATACAGTCCCGTACGTGAAATTGCCCACGTTAGTGGTTCGGTTTTTCCGCAGCTCGCAGGGCAATGAACCGGTTCGCGACTGGCTGCGATCACTCTCCGCCGTAGACCGCAAATCGGTCGGCGAGGCGATCCGCACCGTGCAATTCGGCTGGCCGATCGGGATGCCGGTCGTGCGCAAGCTCGATACCGAGTTGTGGGAGGTCCGGGTGCGGGTCAAGGACGGCATAGCCCGGGTGTTGTTCACGATCGAGGCTAAGGAGGCGATCCTGCTGCATGGCTTCATCAAGAAGTCGCAGAAGATTCCCTCGGACGATTTGCACACGGCACGGGGACGTCTGAAGCAAATTCGTGGTGCAAGGCACGGCTGAGTCGCAACGACATAAGGAGCAATGGTCATGGCGCGCAAGAAGCGGAACCCGCATGCGGGTAGTGATTTCGAGGACTTCCTCGCCGAGGAAGGCCAACTTGTGGCGGCGACTGCCGTCGCCATCAAGCGCGTGCTCGCCTGGCAGATTGCCGAAGCGATGAAGGACGAGAAAGTCTCCCAGGCCGAACTGGCGCGCCGAATGAAAACGAGTCGCGCAGTCATCCACCGCTTGCTCGATGCCGACGACCCATCGGTCACTCTGTCGACGATCAGTCGCGCCGCTGCCGCGCTGGGCCGCAGTGTCCGCGTCCAACTCGCCGCCTAGAGTTCACTGCTTCCGGAGCTGCTGGCACGCGCGCTTCCCGGTTTGCAGCAGCAGGGGACCGACGCCGATTTTCTGGAACGTGTAAGAGTCGGTACACCTCTAATTCGGCTGGTTATACTAGGAAAAATCAAAAGTTAGTATAACCGCCCGGGCCGATTGATCCACCGATGCATCGTCGTGCGGCCAGAACTGATCGGTTCTGCAACCGGTTGACGCATCACCCGGCCCGCCGAGACGGCAGGGATCACCAGCGCAGCAGCATGGCTCCCCACGTCATGCCGGCGCCGACCGCCTCCATGAGCACCAGATGACCGGGCTGTATGCGGCCGTCACGGACGGCGGCGTCGAGAGCCAGCGGCACGGAAGCAGCAGAGGTGTTGCCCTGGGTCTCCAGCGTCGTGACGATCTTGTCCGTGGGCAGGCCGAGCTTGTTCGCAGTTGCCTGGATGATGCGGACATTCGCCTGATGGGGCACGAGCCAGTCGAGGTCGGAGCCAACCAGTCCATTGGCCGCCAGAGCCTCGTTGCAGACGTCTTCCAGGGCCCGCACCGCGAACTTGAATACTGCCTGTCCGTCCATGTGCAGGAAGGCATGGTCATGGAGGACGCCGTCCTGCACGTAGCCGGAAGCCTCCAGGATATGGCTCTGCCGTCCGTCCGCATGCAGATGACTGGAAAGAATGCCGGGCTGTTCTGACTGCCTCAGGATGACGGCGCCCGCACCGTCACCAAACAGCACGCAGGTGCGGCGGTCGCTCCAGTCGAGCAAGCGCGAGAAGACCTCGGTTCCCACGACGAGGGCGCACTTGCACTGGCCGCTCGCCACGAACTTGTCGGCGATCGAAACTGCGTACAGGAAGCCGGTGCACGCGGCCTGCACGTCGAAGGCGGCCCCGCGGGTCACGCCGAGCTTCTGTTGCAGCAGGCAGGCCGTCGAGGGAAAAATCATGTCGGGTGTGCTGGTGGCCAGCACGATCAGGTCAACGTCGTCGGCAGTGACGCCCGCGGCATCCATCGCACGACGCGAGGCGTGCATGGCGAGGTCCGATGCCTGCTCGTCCTCATCCGCGACAAAGCGGCTGCGAATACCCGTGCGCGAGAAGATCCACTCGTCGCTGGTCTCGATGCGCTGCTCGATTTCCTGGTTGGTCAGCGCCTTGGCTGGCAGGTAGGCCCCGGTCCCGGCGATCCTCGAATGTCCCATCGAACGAGTCTAGCAAGTCCGGGCGCGATCGCGGCGACGGCAGTGCGTGCGGGCCGCGCGTTCAGAGTGCCAGCCACGCCGCGACGATGACCGCACACCAGAACGGTACGACGCACGCCAAGCCGTAGCCCAGACCGCGGACGAATCCCAGCGCGTCGTCGGCGTCACCC
>JBAVIQ010000397.1:0-1734 GCA_049687035.1 Steroidobacteraceae bacterium | reverse complement strand
GTCGTACCCAGCGCGTCGTGGCAGGCGTTGCACTTCGCAGCGCTGACGATCGCACCCGTGCCCTGGAAGTAGTTGGCAACGTTCGCCTTGCCGACCAGGTCGTACGTCTGCGTCGCCGCGTTCAGGGCCACGTCCTCGCCCTCGGCGTTCTGGAGCGAAGGAATCACGACGACTTCGGCCTTCTTGACCTTGCCGTCGGTGATCAGCGTCGGGATGGCCGCGAGGCCCGTGTTGACGGGCTGCACGTACTTCGTGAGGTCCATCTGCACGTGCCAGGCACCCGGCACGCTGTCAGCCTGGACGGCGAACAGACGGTTGACGTTGGCAGCCGAGACCGGGTTGCCGTCGATCGTGAGTTCGTAGCGGCAGGCACTGCCGTTGCAATCCTTGGCACCGTTGTCCCGCGTGTGCGAGCTGACGAGCATGTTCTTGGCGTCATAGCCGTAGAACGAGAGCGTCAGGGTCGGCACGATGGCCGTGTTGCCAGCGGTGAACTTGACGTCCAGCACGTCACCGGTCTTGGTGATCGACGTGATGGCAACCTTGTTCGCCGCGATGTCGGCATAACGCTGCTTCGACGCGTCGTAGATCTTGCCGTCGTAGCCGGTGTGGTAGGTCTTGAACTGGCTGCCCACGCCGCCGGCCTTGTGGCAGTCGCCGCAAGCGAGCGACATGTCGTGGAAAGTGGCCACGTTGGCCGCGGTCCACAATTCCTTCATGGCCGGTGCGCGACCTGCCTGGTTGTACTTCTGCGTCGCCCAGGCGTCCTTACCGTCGACCGGGTGGCAGCTCTTGCAGGTCGCCGCCACGAACTTGGTGTCCGCCGTGATGAGGTCGATCTTCGCCTGGCTCTTGTGACAGGTGAAGCAGTTCGCCATCGACTGCGGATACGCAAATTCCATCGCGTGCGTCTGGTGCGTGTCCTGCATCACGCTGGCCTTGTACGCGTACTTGGTCGCGAAGTCGGCCGGCTGGGTGCCCACCGCCCACTCGAGCGGCTGATCGACCATCCACTGCCAGTCCGGGTGACTGCCAGTGCGATCGTCGTAATGGCATTCCTTGCACGCTGCAAAGTCGGGCAGGCCGGCGACCACTGCCGCGCGATAGCCATGCTTCAGATACGGCGCGCCGTGGCACTGTTCGCACCCTGCGACGTCCGCAGTCGACGCGTACTTGGTCGGCGAAGCCGCGGCAGCCGTGCCTCCGGCGAGGCCTGCGTCGGCCACGTCGCCGTACAGCTGTATGCCTTCGACGTCCAGCGGGGTCCCGGCGATGTAGCCATAGGCCTGGTAGCCCGGCTCCAGCAGCGGGTCGAATGCTGCCGCCGTTGCTTTTGCGGTGTAGAGACCGCCACCCAGGCTCGTGATCGTGCCGAGGCTGATGGTCTTGGCGGTCGTGAATTCGTCCGCCGCGCCCGCATAGTAACCCTGGACCACAAAACGCTTCTGGTTGAGCGTGCTGAGGCCGGCATCGTCGAAAGGCGTGAATGCGGTGCCGTCCGCATTCTGCTTCGCAACGCTGAAGTTCAGCGTGACGTCGAACTTGCCAACCGTCGCGCTGGGTGCGGTGGTCAGCGAGGCGAGAGTCAGCTTGTATTTGCTCTTCGTCTTCGCGTCCAGGTAGTCGCGATAGACGTTCTGGTGCGTCACACCTTGTTCTTTGTGACAGGTGAGGCAACTCTCGGGCTTGGCCGAGGCAACCAGATCGACTCCCGCACCGGACGCGCCCGTGGCT
>JBAVIQ010000396.1:0-3760 GCA_049687035.1 Steroidobacteraceae bacterium | reverse complement strand
TGGCTGACCCAGGGCATGCCGCAACGGGCCGCTTCCTGGGCGATCGCGTCGCGCGCGGAGCGCTTCGTGCCGACGAAGAGGACCTTGCCGCCGTCGGCGATGACGTTGCGGATGAACCCCGCAGCCTCGTTGTAGAGGGGCAGCGAGTGCTCGAGGTTGATGATGTGGATTCGGTTACGTTCGCCGAAGATGAATTGGGACATCTTCGGGTTCCAGAAGCGGGTCTGGTGTCCAAAATGAACACCCGCTTCCAGCATCTGTCGCATGGACATGCCGGTCATAGCAAACTCCTTGAAGGGTTGAACCTCCACACACCCCATGCGGCAACCCAGGAAAGTCTCACGACCTGCCGGGCACCCAGCCACACGTGACGGTGTGTGTGCGGATTTCGTTGTCAAAAAAGGCCGCGCTTTATACCATCGCGGCCTCGGATTTTCAATTACTTACGCGCTCCGACCCTGTCCACCCTCTCCCGCCCTGGCGGGAGCGGGCCGCGGCGAGGGATCCGGGGCGTGAGGACCCGGTCTAAATGCAGTACTCCCCGACCCCGGCGCCCGCTTCGTCCAAGGACGCCACCGGGCACGTGCTGATCAAGGGCCCCTCGGACCAGGCCGCCATGCGCGTCGCGGGCCGCCTCGCCGCCGACGTCCTCGACATGATCGGACCGAGGGTCGTCCCGGGTGTCACGACGGACGATCTGAACCAGATCTGCCACGACTACATCGTCGGCCGGCAGCAGGCGATCCCCGCCCCGCTTGACTACCGGGGCTTCCCGAAGTCGATCTGCACCTCGGTGAACCATGTCGTCTGTCACGGTATTCCGGGCGACAAGAAGCTGAAGCACGGCGACATCGTCAACGTCGACATCACCGTGATCAAGGACGGCTTCCACGGCGACACCAGCCGCATGTTCCACGTCGGCAAGCCGCTGCCGCACGCGGTGCGCCTGTGCGACCTCACCTACCGGGCCATGTGGCTCGGTATCCGCACCGTGCGGCCCGGCGCGCGTCTCGGCGACATCGGCGCGACGATCCAGCAGTTCGTCGAAGCGAACCATTGCTCGGTCGTGCGCGAATACTGCGGTCACGGCATCGGCCGCGGCTTCCACGAGGACCCGCAGGTGCTGCATTACGGCACGGCGGGCACCGGGCTCGAACTCGAGGCCGGCATGACCTTCACCATCGAGCCGATGGTCAACGCGGGCCGGCGCGACGTGCGCCTGCTGCCCGATGGCTGGACGGTGATCACGCGCGACCATTCGCTCTCGGCGCAGTGGGAGCACACTATCCTGGTGACCCCAACCGGCCATGAAGTCCTGACGCTCGGCGCCAACGAGCAACCCCCGGCGTGAGCACACCGTTGGCCCCGATCGACGATCTGGACACGGGCCCGATCCCCTTCGAACCTCCTCCGTGGCCCTTCCTGGCCACGCTGCCCATCGCGCTGGAAGCCACGGGCGACACGGTCGCTGCCTTTCGCAAGGCACTGGCCGATGGCGATACCAGTCTCAAGCTGCGGTTTGCCGACGACGAGCCGGTGGAAGGCCTCGTGCGCGATCGCGCGCGCATGGTCGACATCGTGCTGCGCAGCGCCTGGCAGTTGCACGTGGGTGCGCACGCGAACGAAGTGAACCTGATTGCCGTCGGTGGCTATGGCCGCGGCGAACTGCACCCCTGCTCCGACATCGACGTCCTGATCCTGCTGCCGAAGAGCGAAGTCGTCGCAGCCGAAGCCGGCATCGAGCGCTTCCTGACGTTCCTGTGGGACATCGGGCTCGAGGTCGGTCACTCGGTACGCACGATCGACGACTGCCAGCGCGAAAGCGCGGCGGACGTCAGCGTGGCCACGACGTTCATCGAAGCACGCCTGCTGTCCGGACCCGACCACCTGTTCCAGTCGATGCGCCGCGCACTCGCGCAGGACAAGGTGTGGTCGTCCAAGGCGTTTTTCGAAGCGAAGGTCGCCGAACAGCAGTCACGCCATCACCGCTACCACGACACCGGTTACAACCTCGAACCGAACGTGAAGGCGAGCCCGGGCGGCCTGCGCGACATCCAGACAATCGGCTGGGTGGCGAAGCGCCATTTCGGCGCCGAGACGCTCGATGAATTGATCGGCCACGGCTTTCTCACGGCCGCCGAGTTGCGCAAGCTGCGGCAGGCGCAGGCGTTCCTCTGGAAGGTGCGCTTCGCGCTGCACACGATCACGGGCCGGCGCGAAGACCGGCTGCTGTTCGATCACCAGATCCGCATCGCGAAGCAGTTCGGCTACGAGGACGCGACCTACACGCTCGCGGTCGAGCAGTTCATGCAGCGGTACTACCGCACCGTCATGGACGTCAGCCTGCTCAACGAAATGCTGCTGCAACTGTTTCGCGAGGCGATCCTGAACGAGGGCGAGAACACCATCGTCCCGCTCAACCCACGCTTCCAGATCCGCAACGATTACCTCGAAGTGACGAGCGACGACACGTTCGTCCGCAGTCCCGCGGCCATCCTCGAACTGTTCCGGCTGATGCAGGAAAACCCGGACGTCCGCGGTGTGCGCGCCACGACCATCCGCCTGCTCGGCCGGCACCTGTGGCTGATCGACGAAGAGTTCCGCCAGAACCCGCGGCATCACCGGCTGTTTCTCGAACTGTTGCGCGCACCGGCGGGCGTCACGCACGAACTGCGCCGCATGAACCTGTACGGCGTGCTCGGCCGCTATATTCCAGCGTTCGGCCGCGTCGTCGGCCGCATGCAATACGACCTGTTCCATGCCTACACGGTCGACGCGCACATTCTCTTCGTGCTGCGCAACCTGCGGCGCATGGCGCTGCCGCGCTTCGAGCACGAGCTGCCCGAAATGTCGCGGTTGTTTGCGACGTTGCAGCGTCCCGAACTCGCGTACCTCGCCGCGCTGTTTCACGACATCGCGAAGGGCCGCGGCGGCGATCACTCCGACCTCGGTTCCGTCGATGCCGAGGCCTTCTGCCTCGAGCAGGGGCTAACGCGTTACGACTCGCGCCTGGTGTCCTGGCTCGTGCGCAACCACCTGCTGTTCTCGGTGACCGCGCAGAAGAAGGACATCTCCGATCCCAAGGTCATCCAGGATTTCGCACGGACCGTCGGCGACCAGACGCACCTCGATTACCTGTACCTGCTGACCGTTGCCGACGTGCGCGGCACGAACCCGAAGCTATGGAATTCGTGGAAGGCGTCGCTGTTCCACGATTTCTACGAGCGCGTGCGCCGCGCCTTGCGCCGCGGCATCGAGTCGCCGGTCGACCGCGTCGAACTGGTGGCGGAGACCAAGGCGAAGGCACTCGAACTGCTGACGCACGAAGACGTGAAGCCCGAGCGCGCCGCGTCGATCTGGGCGCGCATGAACGACATCTACTTCCTGCGCTACACGCCGGCCGAGGTCGCGTGGCACACGAAGCTGCTCGCCGACACCGATCCCGACGACGTCTCGCTGCTGGTGGCGGTGCGTACGGCCGTCGAGCGCGGCGGCAACGCCGTGCTGACCTGCGGCCCGCATCGGCAGGAGAACTTCGCCCGCACCACCGCCCTGCTCGACCAGATGGGACTCAACATCGTCGATGCACGCATCACGCCGCTCGACGGCGGCCTGGGGATAGACACCTACCTGGTGCTCGAGGACACGGGCCAACCGATCGCCGACCGCCACCGCGCCCATCAGATCGAGCAGCAGTTGCGCCGGGTCCTGTTGAGCGCCGAAGCAGACCTGCCGGTCGTTACGCGCCGCGCACCGCGCC
>JBAVIQ010000395.1:0-3545 GCA_049687035.1 Steroidobacteraceae bacterium | reverse complement strand
CTTCGCGCCCCAGGGCGATGATCGTGGTGCTTTCGACAACCGTCCTTACCGCTCCTACAACGTGCTGCCCGACGCGTTGCTGGTGAATTTCCAGACGGTCACGATCAACGCAGTACCGGATGCGGCCACCGGCTCCGTGCGAGTCAGCTCGAACCCATGGCCCGCGAACCTCGCGATCGACAACAACGTCCGCCTCGATCCGGGCGCGTGCAAGCGTGGCGCCGGCGGCATCGTGGTCGCAATGCCCGAGGGCGCGACCGGCAACCGCATCGAACTGACGGGCCGGTACGCCGCGGGGTGCGGTCAGTTCTCGGTGTCGCGTGCCGTCATGAAGGCGCCCGACTACGCGTACGGGCTGTTCCGCACGTTCTGGCAGCAGTCGGGTGGGACGCTCGGCGGCGGCATGCGCCTCGGCACGCTGCCGGCCGACGCGAAGCTGCTTTGCTCGAACGAATCGCTGACGCTCGCCGAGGTGATCCGGCTCGTCAACAAGTACTCGAGCAACTCGATGGCGCGCGCTCTGTTCCTGACGATGGGCGCCGAGCGTTACCCGGGCCGTCCAGCCACGACCACCGCCGGTCGTGAAGCCGTCATGGCATTCCTGGCGCAGCACGGCATCGCCGCGCCGGAGCTCGTGCTCGAGAACGGCTCGGGACTCTCCCGCAACGAACGCATCAGTGTCACGACGATGGCCGAAGTGCTGCTGGCCGCCTACCGCAGCCAGTACATGCCCGAGTTCGCCGCATCGCTGCCGCTGTCGGCTACCGACGGCACCCTCAAGCGCCGGTTCAATGCGCCAGAAATGCAGGGCCGGTTACGCATGAAGACCGGGTCACTCGAGGACGTCACGGCGCTCGCCGGTTTCGTCAATGCGGCGAGCGGGCGGACCTTCGTCACCGTCTTCATCCTCAATCACCCCACGGCAGCGCAGGGTTCCGGCGAGGCGATCCAGACGGCCCTCGTGCAGTGGGTTTTCGGGCAGTAAACGACCGGTCTCATCCTTTGGTCGTATGGCGGTCGGGGCGGCGCGGGACCGCCGCTATACTCGACCCAAAGTAGACCGGGGAGCGGGGTTCACCGACATGGCTTACGACACCAGCAACATCTTCGCGCGCATCCTGCGCGGCGAGATCCCGTCGCATAAGGTCTACGAGGACGAGCACACGCTCGCGTTCATGGATGTAATGCCGCAGGCGGACGGCCACACGCTCGTCATCCCGAAGGCTCCGGCCGAGAACATCCTCGACGTGCCGCCGGAGGTGCTGGCCGCGACGATCCTGACGACCCAGCGCGTCGCCAAAGCGGTCAACAAGGCTTTCGCGGCGCCGGGCATCCTGGTCGCGCAGCTCAACGGCAGCGCGGCCGGCCAGTCGGTGTTCCATATTCATTTCCATGTGGTGCCGCGCCACACGGGGCTCGACCTGCGCTTCCACGCGCGCGACATGGCAGATCACAAACTGCTCGCGGAGCACGCTGCACGCGTGCGGGCCGCGCTCGATTGACGGTGTATGCGTCCCGGCACGAGTCCGGGCGCAGGGGAGTTTGACGATGCATAAGCAGCTGTATGAAGTGCCGGCGACATTCGCGGCCAAGGCCCGCTTCCGCAAGGACGACTACGAGCAGGCCTACGCCGAATCGATTCGCGACCCGGAAGGCTTCTGGGGCCGCATGGGCCAGCGCATCGACTGGGTGCAGCCGTACACGAAGGTGAAGGACGTCAGCTTCGACGCGCGCGACTTCCATATCCGCTGGTACCATGACGGCAAGCTCAACGTTTCGTATAACTGCCTCGACCGCCACCTGGCAGCGCGCGGCGACAAGACGGCGTTTATCTACGAAGGTGACGACCCCGAGGTCTCGCAGCACGTCACGTACCGCGAGCTCTATCACCGTGTCTGCAAGCTCGCCAACGCGCTGCAGAGCCTTGGAGTGCAGAAGGGTGATCGTGTCACCATCTACCTGCCGATGATTCCCGAAGCCGCCGTTGCGATGCTCGCGTGCGCCCGCATCGGCGCGATTCATTCGGTGGTCTTCGGCGGCTTCTCGCCCGATTCGCTCGCGGGCCGCATCGCCGATTGCGCTTCGACCGTCGTGATCACGGCGGACGAAGGCGTACGCGGCGGCAAGAAGGTGCCCCTCAAGGCCAACGTGGACCAGGCACTGTCGGCGCCCGGCACCGAGACGGTCAAGCACGTGCTGGTCGTTAAGCGCACCGGCTCGAATGTTCCAATGTATCACCGCGACCAGTGGTACGGCCAGGTCGTCGATGCGCAGCCGGACGAATGCGAGCCGGTAGCGGTCGATGCCGAAGACCCGCTGTTCATCCTCTACACCTCCGGCTCGACCGGCAAGCCAAAGGGAGTGCTGCACACGAGCGGCGGCTACCTGGTCTATGCGGCGCTCACGCACGAGGCCGTCTTCGACCTGCGCGAGGACGACGTGTACTGGTGCACGGCCGACGTCGGCTGGGTCACGGGCCACAGTTACGTCGTGTACGGGCCGCTCGCGAACGGCGCGACATCGTTGATCTTCGAGGGCGTGCCGAGTCATCCGGGTCCCGATCGTTTCTGGCAGGTCTGCGACAAGCACAAGGTCACGATCTTCTACACGGCGCCCACCGCGCTGCGCGCATTGATGCGCGAAGGCGATGCCCCGGTGCAGCGGCATTCGCGCTCCACGCTGCGACTGCTCGGGTCGGTCGGCGAGCCGATCAATCCGGAAGCGTGGGAGTGGTATCACCGTGTCGTCGGTGACGGCCGCTGCCCGATCGTCGATACGTGGTGGCAGACCGAGACCGGCGGCATCCTGATCAGCCCGCTGCCGGGCGCGATCGACCAGAAGCCGGGCTCGGCGACCAAGCCGTTCTTTGGCGTCAAGCCTGGTCTCGTCGACAACGACGGCGCTGCGCTCGAGGGGGCGAACGAAGGCAACCTCGTGTTGAACGACAGCTGGCCGGGCCAGATGCGCACGGTGTTCGGCGATCACCAACGCTTCATCGACACGTACTTCCGCACGTTCCCCGGCCGTTATTTCACCGGCGACGGTGCGAAGCGCGATGCCGACGGCTACTACTGGATCACGGGCCGCGTCGACGATGTGCTGAACGTCGCGGGTCACCGTCTCGGCACTGCCGAGATCGAGAGCGCGCTGGTCGCGCATGCCAAGGTCGCGGAAGCAGCCGTCGTCGGCTGTCCACACGACATCAAGGGGCAGGGCATCTACGCCTACGTCACGCTCGTGCACGACGCGGAGCCCACGGAAGAATTGCGCAAGGAACTGCGGGAGTGGGTGCGGCGCGAGATCGGTCCGATCGCGACCCCCGATTACATCCAGTGGGCGCCGGGGCTGCCGAAGACGCGCTCTGGCAAGATCATGCGCCGCATCCTGCGCAAGATCGCTGCCAACGATCACGAGGCGCTAGGCGACATTTCGACCCTGGCGGATCCCGGCGTGGTTTCGCAACTCGTCGACAACCGGATGGTGCGCTCGTAGCAGGCGACGGATCCGGGACCTTGCCCAGAGCGCGTGTTTGCCTTTCCAAGCTC
>JBAVIQ010000394.1:0-9253 GCA_049687035.1 Steroidobacteraceae bacterium | reverse complement strand
CGGGTGTTCGGTGCCGGAGACGTTCGAGCCGATCAGGAGTTCTTCGTAAAGCTTCTCGGCGGGCCGCAACCCGGTGAACTGGATGTCGATGTCCCCATCTGGATTCTGCTCGTCCCGCACCCTCAAGCCGGACAGGCTGATCATGCGCCTGGCCAGATCTGCGATCTTCACGGGCTTACCCATGTCCAGCACGAACACGTCGCCGCCGTTGGCCATCGCGCCCGCCTGCAGCACCAGCTGAGTGGCCTCCGGAATGGTCATGAAGTAACGAATGATGTCCGGGTGCGTCACCGTGACCGGACCGCCCCTGCGAATCTGCTCGCGGAACAAGGGCACCACCGAGCCCGACGACTCGAGGACGTTGCCGAACCGCACCATGCAGAACTTGGTGCGCCCGCCGCGGGTGCTGAGGCCCTGCAGGACCATCTCGGCAAAGCGCTTCGTTGCGCCCATCACGTTGGTCGGATTCACCGCCTTGTCCGTCGAGATCAGGACGAACGTTTCCACATGGCAGGCCAGCGCCGCTTCTGCCGCATGCCAGGTGCTCAGGACATTGTTGTGAATCCCGGCAATCACGTTCTGCTCGACGATCGGTACGTGCTTGTAGGCGGCAGCGTGATAAATCGTCTGCACGCCGTAGGCCTGCATGATCTCGATCAGGCGATTGCGGTGATGCGCGTTACCGAGCAAAGCCGTCAGTTCGAGACTGAAGCCGTCATGCAGGGCGAGCAGCTTCAACTCGCGCTCGATGCTGTACAACGCAAGCTCGGACATTTCGAACAGCAACAGCCGGCGTGGGCGGACACGCGCGATCTGACGACAGAGCTCCGCACCGATCGAGCCACCAGCGCCCGTGACCATGACGACCTTGTCGCGGATGCACGCATCGACCAGCGTCTGGATCGGGGCGACCGGCTCGCGCCCCAGCAGGTCGTTCGCATCGACGTCGCGCACGTCCTCGAGTTGTGCATTGCCCGCCAGAATGTCGCTGATGTCCGGGACGGTTTGCACCCGCAGGCCGGGAGCCTGGATACGCTCGAGCACCGCGCGGCGCACCGTGCGGCTGGCCGAAGGCATGGCCAGCAGGACCCTGTCGATGTCGTACTCGCCGCGCAGTCGGTCGATATCGTCAGGACGATGCACTCGCAGCCCACCGATCACCGAGCCCCACAGGCTGCGATCGTCGTCGATGAACGCGATCGGCCGGGCCTCGGTGCTCATCGACATGGCTTGCGCGAGCCGTGCACCGGCTGTTCCCGCCCCGTAGATCACGACGTTGCTGGCCGAACTCGAACTCGGTGCGAGCAGCAGGCGAACCAGATACCGGCTGCCTCCTACGTACAACAACGCAAGCGACCAGTAGATCACCAGCGACGACCGCGGGACCGAACCAAAGCCCGGGGCGTACGACAGCAGGACGAGAATCCCCGTAGAGACTGTCACGCCCAGCAGCGCGGCGACCAACGCCTTGCTGCTGATGAATCGAATGACGGCCCGGTAGAGACCGAGCTTGATGAGAATGGGAACCGTGATGAGCGGCAGTGCGACGAACAACAGTCCACCGCCGGACTCCCCGTGCACGAAGCTGCCCAGGCGCAGGGTGATGGCAAGCCACAGGATCAGTGGCAACGCGATCAGGTCCACCGACACCATCAAGGCCTTCTTGGCGCCGCGGGGCCAGTAGATGACCGAGCGCATCGCACTGTGCGCGAATTGCAGTTTTGACTCGTCTATCATCGGCATCCTGCCATTGTGCGGAACCGCAACCTTCGAAGCTTGCAGGAAAGGCGTGTAATCACGCCATGCACCCATGAGCTCAATCAATTACCTGCTTGCATGTTAGCGCACTTGGTCTATATGAACCACGAATCGGACGTCGGGAATGCCGTCCTGCCAGCTGCCTGCCGCCTCCAGAAAGCGCCTTGACTGTTGCGGAAACGATGGCGATATCACCGCCGCAGGACCGCTCCCGGACGCAGGCCCGGCAGTACGCCAGTGTCCTGAGCAGGAGGTCTGTACGGTAGGCCACCACAGGATCGAAGGTCACACCCGGAATTTCGCTATCCTCCTTCAACTCAACCGACGCCCGATCGGTGATTCCCAGCCGCAGCGACAGGACCAGGTTGCGATGCTATGGCGAATGCAGCGCCACATGTCGCGGAACCAACGTCCTGGTTTGGGGTGGGGTGAAACGAAGGCAGGCTGAATCCTGGCCTGCCTGGCTCGCGGCAGAAGCCCGGCTACGCTGAGGCCCTGGCCAGGACCGACTGGATCGCCGAGCGGGCCTTGTCGAGATCGTCGGCTGACAAGGTCGGGTGAACGAGGAACATCAGGCTGGATTCACCCAGTTCGCGAGCGACAGGCAGTCGCACTGGCGGCACCCACCCGGTACCTTCAAAGGCCTTCTCGAGGTAGACCTCGGAGCAGGATCCCTGGTAGCAAGGGACTCCCAAGGCATTGATGCTCTCGATGATCCGGTCCCGGCTCCAACCGTCGGCGAGCCCTTCCCGCGCGACGTAGGCATAGCACTTGTACTGCGCATGCACACAACCGCTGCGCGACGCACAGGCCGGATGACAGGCGTTGCCACCGCACGCGAACGTTGGGATTCTCACCGCACGATAAGGTCGGCACGCTGCATGAATCGCATCAGCATTCGCCGAGCGGCGGGCTGTCCAGTCCCCCATGCGGCGCAGTTGGATCCGGCCGATCACCGCCTGCATCTCGAGCATCCGCCAGTTGGTGCCGAAGCTTTCGTGCAGCCAGCGAAACCCCGTCGGGTGCTCCTTTTCGTACACGGCCGCGTAGCTCTTGCCGTGGTCCTTGTACGCCCACATGGTTCGCCACAGTGCCTCGTCGTTGGTGGTCGTCATCCCACCTTCGCCGCCCGTGGTCATGATCTTGTCCTGGCAGAAAGACCATGCACCGACGTGGCCGATCGATCCCACGCTGCGACCCTTGTAGCGCGCCCCGTGCGCCTGCGCGCAATCCTCAATGACCTTCAGCCGACGTCGCCCGGCCAGCGCCATGATCGGGTCCATGTCGCAGGGCCATCCGGCCAGGTGCACACAGATGATGGCCCGCGTACGCGGCGTCAGCACCCGCTCGATGGTCTCCGCGGTGATGTTTCCGCTGTCAGGGTCCACATCGGCAAAGACAGGAATGCCTCCCGCACTCACGACGCAGGACACACTGGCGATGAATGTTCGTGGCGTGACTACGACTTCGTCGCCCTTGCCGATCCCGAGCGCGTGCAACGCAACGTCGAGCGCCAGCGTGCCGTTCGACAGCGCAACCGCGTGCCGGGTACCGGTCCATGCCGCGAACTCGCGCTCGAATTCCCTGCACTCGTTGCCAGTCCAGTAGTTGACCCGATTCGACCGTACGACGGCCGCGACTGCGTCAGCTTCCTCCTCGGTGAACGCAGGCCAGGGGGGGAATGGCGTGTTAAGCATTCGTGTGCGCCGTCTCGCGTCGCTCGAGAATCCGGGCCGGAGAGCCAACGACTGTCAGTCCGTCGGCGACGTCAGCCACGACGACCGCTCCAGCACCGACCATGACCCCATCGCCGATTCGGACCCCCTCGCGGACGCAGGCACCGACACCGATCCAGCTGCAATCACCGATCGTGACCTGCCCCGAGAGATTCGCCCCCGGCGCAACGTGGACCGCGACGCCGAGAACGCAATCGTGATCCACGGTGGCGCCCGTGTTGACGATGCACCCCGCTCCAAGCACTGCGCCGATGTTCACGATGCCGCCGGCCATGACAACGCTGCCGGCACCGAGAACTGCACGCGAACTCACCCACGCGCGTGGGTGCACGATCCGCGCAAGCTGCACACCTGCGGCGACGAACAAGGCTTGCTTTTCAGAACGCACGCGGCAATCGCCTATGCCGACAATCACCCCGTCAGCACTTGATGCCTGTGCCAGGAGCAGCCTCGAATCCCCGACGACGGGCCAGTCGGCCACGGATTGCAGGGCAGGCCAGCGATCATCGTAAAAGACGACCTCGGCCCAACCAGCCGCCAAGGCCGCATCAGCCACGACCTTGCCATGCCCGCTCGCGCCAAGCACCGCCAACTTTCTCACCTGGCGTTCCCCGTAAACCTGCTCATCGTCGCCTCTCCCTCCGCCGCGATGCCTTCGCGCAACAATACCTTGACGACCGTACCCAGCAGTATTCGGACATCGAGCGCCAGCGACCAGTGATCGACGTACCAGACGTCGAGCCTGAAGCGCTCATCCCACGTAATGGCATTCCGGCCGTTGACCTGGGCCCACCCCGTCAGCCCCGGCCTCATCGCGTGCCGACGCGCCTGCTCGGGAGAGTAAAGCGGAAGGTACTCCATCAGCAAAGGGCGCGGACCGACGAGACTCATGTCGCCGGCCAGGACGTTCCACAGCTCCGGCAATTCGTCGAGGCTCGTGGCTCTCAGGAAGCGGCCTACGGCAGTGATCCGTTCTGCGTCGGTCGACAGTCGCTCTGCCTCGGTGGCCGGTTCGCGCATGGTGCGGAACTTGAAGAGCTGGAACGGCTTTCCATGCAGCCCTGGTCGTACCTGGGAAAAAATCACCGGCCTGCCCATGCTCAAACCGATGACCAGCGCGACTGCCAGCAGCAGTGGCACCCACACCGGAGACGCCAGCAGGACCAGAACGATGTCGAACAAGCGCTTCAACGTCGCCGCTCGACCACGGCCGCGAGGACCCGTTCCAGCCTTGCCGCGAGCAGCCCGCGCTCGAAACGCGTTCGCGCCAGATCAAGCGCTCGCTCCGGGACCGCTTCCAGCCAACGCTCGTCCTGCAGGGTCGATACAAGCTGACGCGCCGCCGACTCGAGGTCCTCTGGATCGAGAATCAGCCCGACCCCCTCGTCCTGCGCGATGCGCGACTGCCACCCATCGAAGTTGTTGGCGATGGGCTTGCCAGCAGCCATGGCGTCGAAGAACTTGTTCTGGACCGCGTCTTTCCAGATGACTCGAGGACCCGTAAAGAGCGCCATGACGAGGTCCGCCGCGTGCAACCAGGCGGCCAGCTCGCGCTTTGGCATCTGGTCAAGCATGAAGAACGAGGTGTCGAGCAGACCGGCTCGCCGCGCGGCGTCCCTTATCGATTCCTTCTCCGCGCCCTCCCCGATCACGACGAACCGGACGTCCGTGCCGAGCTTGCGAACTTCACCCGCGAGCCGGACCAGATAGCCGACGCCGTTGGCCCTGCCCAGCGCGCCGGCATACAGGATCAACTGCCTGGTTCCGAGCCAGGCGTATTGCTCCCTGGGTGAGGTCGACGACGAAGAGTCGCCGAACACATCCAGATCACAACCGTTTGGAATGACCGTGACTTTCTCCGGAGCAACGCCCGTCGCGACGATGTCCTCCTTCATGCCGGGCGCAAGCGCAACGATGTGCGATGAGTAGCGGTACGCAAGCCGCTCGAGTTTGCGGGCCGCCCAGACCAGGACTGGATTGCGAATGGCTCCGATCGCAATCGGCACCTCCGGCCACATGTCGCGTACCTCGAACACCATCGGCCGGCTGCGTCGCCAAGCCGCGTAGATTCCGGGCAAAGCGATCGTCAGCGGCGTGCTGGTCGCGAATACCACGTCGCCGTCGAGCGCCGCCGCCCTGCGTGCCGACGCAAATGCAAACCTCAGGAAGGCATGCAGACGAGCGACGAATCCCATGCTGTTCGAATAGGCGACCGGCAGCCAGTGCACGCGAATGCCGGCCTCCTCGGTCACGAACCAGTCAGACTTGTCCGTTGGCTCCCGCCAGGTCGTGACGAGGTCGACCTGGTGCCCGGCTGCGACGAGTCGTCGCGCCATCTCGTAGGACCGTGTGCCGCCCGCCATCGCCGGAGTATTGAAGTATTGGTGGAGGTAGACGACACGCATTACGGGCGGAAGCCCCGGATCGAGCTGCAGACCAATTCCGTATCGCTCGCCGACATCTCGGGGAAGATCGGCAGCGACAGGATCTCGCCCTGGGCAGCGTAGGCGTTCGGAAAATCCGCGGGTCGGTGACCAAGTCGCGCGTACGCCGGATAGAACGGCAAGGCGCGCGGATAATTCAACATCGTGCCGATTCCCGCTCGTGTCAGGTGCTCGCGCAGGGCATCCCGGTAGCGCGTTCGAATCACGTAGAGGTGATAGACGTGGGTGCGCTGCTCGGCGATGCGCGGAGTTGCAAGCCATTCGATACCCGCCAGCGCCGTGTCATATGCGGCGGCGACTTGCCTCCGCGCGGCTGTCCAGGCATCGAGACGCGGGAGCTTGACCGACAGAATCGCTGCCTGCAGCCCGTCCATACGGCTGTTGATGCCTTCCATGACGTGTTCGCCCTTGCCGCCATGGCGGGCGTAGAGCTCGCACCAGTCGGCCAGAGTCTCGTCGTTCGTTACCAGACAGCCCGCGTCCCCCATCGCACCGAGGTTCTTGCCTGGGTAGAAGGAGAACGTCGCCATCTGCCCCATCGTGCCGACCTTGCGGCCCTTGTATTCCGCCATGTGCGCCTGCGCGCAATCCTCGATTACCCACAAGCCATGGGCACGCGCGACTCGCAGGATCGGATCCATGTCGGCAGGCTGTCCGTAAAGATGCACCGGGATGATACCGACGGTGCGGTCGGTGATCTTCTCCTCGATGCGCGCCGGATCGATCGTAAAGGTCGTCGCATCGGTGTCGACGAAGACGACATGGCCATCGGCCTGGGTTATCGTCTCCGACGTGGAGATCCAGGAATGAGCCGTCGTGATCACCTCGTCGCCCGGACGCAGTCCAAGTGCCTTCATTGCGACGTACAACGCGTCCGTCCCGTTGGCGCAGGACACGCAACGGTCGACGCCGACTGCAACCGCGAACTCCCGCTCGAATTCGGTGACGAACCTGCTGCGGATGAACGCCGACTCCTCGATCACGCTGCGCATGGCCGCGTCCACTTCGTCCTTGATCGAAAGGTACTGGCGATAGAGGTCGACAAAAGGCACTGTCACGGCGTTGTTACCTCGAGGCTTCTGAGCAGGCGCGCCGGATTCCCGGCGTAAATGCCCGGCTTTGAGATGTTCCGCGTGACGACGGATCCCGCACCGATCACTACATGATCACAGATGGTCACGGGCAGGATCGTCGCGTTCGATCCAATCGAGACGTGGTTGCCGACGCGGGTGGATTTCCAGAGCCTGACATCGCCCCGCGCTGGACCGCCGGTCGAGAACAGATCGTTGACGAACATGACGCCGTGCGCGATCACGCAGTCGTCCCCTATCGTCACCAGTTCGCACACGAAGGAATGGGACTGGATGCGCGTGCGCGCGCCGATGCGCACGCCCTTCTGGATCTCTACGAAAGGGCCAATGAAGGCGCCGTCGCCGATGTTGCACCCGTAAATATTCGCAGGCTCGACGACGGTCACACCCTCGCCGAATTCGACGTCGACGATTCTCGCCTGCCGGAACCGAGGCTCAGCCATTTTGCCTCCCGAGCTTGCAGCGCGTCGGGTTGAACCGCATCTGCACTGGCAGGCCCGTCTCGATCGATTCGTAGATCGCTGTGATCAGTTCTAGGCTGCGGCGCCCCTGCAGGCCGTCCACGAGTTTCGGGCCGTCGCGCAACAAAGCGTCGACCACGTGCTCATAGTAGGCCTGGTGACCGAAGCCATAGACATTCGGCGGGTTCACCGAGTACCGGGCCATCACGTCGTCGTCGCCTGGCAGCGATTCCGCGAAGGCCCAGATGCGCATCTCGTTGACGGCAAAGCCTGCGATCTCGACGGTGCCCTTCTCGCCCAGGACCGAAATTGAACCCTCGAGGTCGCGGGGCCGCGTCGCCGTCGTCGCCTCGATGACGCCGAGCGCGCCGTTGCGAAACCGGAGCGTGACGACTGCGGTGTCTTCCGTTTCAATGTCCACGAGCCGCGTCGAACTGATGGCGTACACACTGTCGACGTCCCCCATCATCCATTCGAGCATGTCGACGTGATGGCTGGCCTGGTTGGTAAGGACGCCTCCGTCCATGGCCCAGGTGCCGCGCCAGGCGTCCGCGTCGTAGTAGGCCTGCGGCCGGCACCAGCGAACGCGGATCGTCCCCATTACCAGTTTGCCGAACCTGCCCGCCTCCAGCGCTTCGCGCAACTTCACGACCGGAACATTGAACCGATTCTGCTTGACCACGAACAGGTGCACACCAGCTTTGTCGCAGGCCTCTATCATCCTGTCCGCGTCATGGAGCGCGAGCGCCATCGGCTTCTCGACTACGATGTGCTTACCGTAAGGCGCAAGTTCCAGGGTGTGGGCCGCATGCGAACCGCTTTCCGTCAGGATCACGACCACGTCGAGGTCCGTGCTGCGCATCATCTCGTGCATGTCCGCGAAGTGCGGAACACCGAACTGCGCGCCAATCGCCCTCGCTCTATCTGCCTTGACGTCGCAGACGGCCGCGAGACGCGCATTGCGGATCTGCCCATGACCCAACAGCTCGGAATGCCGCTTGGCGATCCGGCCGCAACCCACCAACCCGAACTTGAGGTCTTTCACGCTACTTGAATCCTGATGTTGCCGCGGGTCGGCGCATGCCGGCAGGCGCCGCGCCTTACTTTGGATAGAGGCCGCGCCTTCGCAACCGGTTGACGGTACGCCGCATGAGCTGCACGACGGCGTAGGAATTACGGAAATCGCGGAACGACCGGCGCGGGGCCCGCATGATGTCCTCGAATTGTGCAGGCGTGAGACCGAGCTTCTTCGTCACGTAGATGAGGTCTTCCTGCTGGAGATCCTCCGGGTACGGCGGCTGCTGCAGTTGCAGCAGCGCCTCGTCTCGCGACAGCTGACCGGCGTTGATCAGGTCGGACAGATGACCGTACCGCTTGTCGATCCCGAACTTCCTCGGCAACACGTAGCCCTGGTAGAACCGCGTATAAATCGACTCGTGGTGCTTGCCGCCGTAGTCTTTCCAACCAAGCTCCTCCTGCAGCACGCGCATCGCCGCGTCCTTGCGATAGTCGACGTAGTTCAGAATCGATAGCGTCCGTACGCGGCGGACGACGTTCACGAAGAAAAGAAACGGCAGACTGAAGTGCGGATATGAGCGCAGCTTTACCGTGCCGTAGCGACGGTGAACGTCCTTGATGTAACGCCAGTCTGAGTGACCGTATGCCCAGTCAGGCACGCTGATCGACTCGGTAGTGAAATTCATGCCGGAAATTATATAGCGAATGTTCCGGCGACTGGCCTCGCGCCACAGCAAGGCATTGAT
>JBAVIQ010000393.1:0-2185 GCA_049687035.1 Steroidobacteraceae bacterium | reverse complement strand
CTGCTGGGGGATGGCGCGAATCCGACGCTCGAACCCTGCGCAGTCGAGGCACAGGCGTGAGGACGACTTCTATTCGGTCGGCTGGCGACAGTCATCCGGCCAGGACCGTCGGCCTTGCGGTCATGCTGCTGCTGGCGGCCATTGGCCTGCCTCCACGCTTGCTGGCCGCCGAGCTGCCGGTCCTGCGCATTCTCAACTGGGAGGAGTACCTCGATCCCGAGGTCGCGGCCGAGTTCGGCCGGCGGCACGGCGTCAGGGTCGAGGAGACCCACTTCGACTCTGACTCGGAGCGCGATCGCAAGCTCGCGGCCAACGGCGCGACCGGGTTCGACCTGGCCATCGTGGACGCCTCCCAGATCGCGGTCTATCGGGACCGGGGCTGGATCGAGCCCATCGGCGAATCCCGCGTACCGGGCTTGCGCGAACTCGACAACCGGTGGCGACGGATCGCGGACGGGACGGCCACACACACTTTTCCCTTTGCCTGGGGAACCGTCGGCATCGCTTACCGGGCGGATCGGCTGACCAGGCCACCCGAGTCATGGCTGGCCCTGTTCCAGCCTGCCGCCAGCCTTTGCGGCAAGGTCATTGACTTCAGCGACGCTCGCGAGCTGGTGGCGAGCGCGCTCAAGGCCACCGGCCAGTCCGCCAATACCGGCGAACGCAGCGCGTACGCGCGGGCGGAACAACTGCTGAAGGCCCAGCGCCCCTGTGTCGCCGGCTACGAAATGATGGGCGTGACCGCCGACTCGGCGCTGATCACGGGCAAGGCCTGGGCCGTGATGAGCTACAACAGCGATGCAGTCCAGGCGCGCGCGCTCGACCCGAACGTTCGCTTCGTCCTGCCGGCCGAAGGCGGCCTGATCTGGGCCGATTACTTCACCGTATTGGCGTCGTCGAAGCAGAAACCCCTGGCGTTCGCCTTCCTGCAGTTCCTCAGTGATCCCGGCATTGCAGCGCGCGTCGCGTTGTTCAACCAGGCAGCGACACCCAACAGCAAGGCCCTGTCCCGGTTGCCGGCCACAGTCCGCGAGGACGCCGTCATCTACCCGAAGGGCCCGGCGCTGGAGGCTTCGGAGCTCATCGTCGTTGCGCCGCCTGCCATCGTGGCTCTGCGCAACCAGATCCAGGCGCAGCTCGTCCGGAAGCAATGAGCATGCACCTGCATCGTCGGCTCGGCATCACGCTGCTGCCCCTGCTGCTGGGACTGGCGGCCACCGGACTGCCGCATTTGCTGCTCGCGGCCGACCGGCCGGTCCTGCGCATCTACAACTGGGAGGAGTACCTGGATCCCGAACTGGTCGCCGAATTCGGCCGTCGGCACGGTGTGAAGGTGCAGCAGACCTATTTCGAATCGGACACGCAGCGGGACCGACGCCTCGCGCAAAGCAAGGGACAGGGTTTCGACCTGGTGATAGTCGATACAGGGCAGGTCGCCGTCTATCGCGACCGCGGCTGGCTCGCGCCGATCGGTGAGTCCCGGGTCCATGGGCTCGCCAACATGCACTCGAAGTGGCGGGGAGACGCCACCGAAGCCACTGCCACGCACGCGTTTCCCTACGCCTGGGGTACGCTGGGCATCGGCTACCGGGCGGACCTTGTGCGAGAGGTCCCGGTCTCGTGGCTGGACCTGTTCAAGCCGGACGCGACAACCTGCGGCAAAGTCCAGGTTTCCGCCGACGCGCGCGAACTCGTCGCAGCGGCGCTCAAGGCCGGCGGCGACTCAGCGAACAGCACCGACCTGGCGGCCTATCAACGAGCCGAGCGCCTGCTGCACGCCCAGAAGCCCTGTGTAACGACTTACCTTACGACCGCATATGAAGCGGACGCGCCGCTGGTAACGGGCCGTGCGTCGGTGGCGATGGTCTACGGTACGGATCAGGTGCGTCTGCGTGCGCTCAATCCGAACATCCGTTTCGTGATGCCACGCGAGGGCGGCATCCTGTTCGCCGATTACATGGTCCTACTTGCGTCTTCCACGCAGAAGCCGCTGGCCTACGCTTTTCTGCAATTCCTGAGCGAGCCGGCCAACGCAGTTCGCCAGTCGCTCTTCATGAAGACGGCGACGCCGAACGTCGCCGGTCAGGCCCTGTTGCCGGCCGAATTCCGTAACGACGAAACCATCTACCCGCCCGCCGGCGCCCTCGCTGCCGCGGAGCAAATCCAGCGCGCAACACCTGCCACC
>JBAVIQ010000392.1:0-5019 GCA_049687035.1 Steroidobacteraceae bacterium | reverse complement strand
GGCAAGGAGCGCATGGATCACCACACGCAGGAGCACCTGCACGAGAGCCCGTGGGTCGTCACGGTCCCGCTCGTACTGCTGGCGATCCCGTCGATCGTCATCGGCTGGTTCACGATCGAGCCGCTGCTGTTCGGCGGCTACTTCGGCGGTGCGATCCACGTGGCGGAGCAGCACGACGTGCTGCACCACATCCACGAAGAGTTCCATGGCGCCGCCCAGTTCGTGCTGCACGGTTTCATGGGTCCGGCGGTGTGGCTGGCCGCGGCGGGCGTAGTACTGGCCTGGTTCCTGTACCTGAAGCGCCCCGATCTCCCGGCGCAGGTGCGGGAGAGGGCGGGCCCTCTCTATAGGGTGCTCGACAACAAGTACTACTTCGACTGGTTCAACGAGAACGTCATTGCAGCCGGCAGCCGCATGCTCGGCACCGCGCTCTGGAAGGGCGGCGACGTCGCATTGATCGACGGCGCGGCGGTCAACGGTTCGGCGCGGCTGGTTGCGTGGGTGGCCCAGGCCGCCCGCGGCCTGCAGTCGGGCTACCTCTATCACTACGCCTTCGCGACGATCATCGGCCTATCGGTCCTGCTCGCGTGGCTCCTCTGGCGAAGCTGAGCAGCAAGAATCATGCAACTCGACTGGCCCATCCTGAGCGTCCTCGTCTGGCTGCCCATCGGCTCCGGCGTGCTGCTGCTCCTCGTCGGCGAGCGCAATGCCGTGGTCGGCCGCTGGCTGGCGCTCGCTGCCAGCCTCGCCACCTTCGTGATCAGCGTCCTGCTCTGGCGCGAGTTCGACCCCGCGACCGCCTCGATGCAGTTCTTCGAGCAGCAGCCGTGGATCGGCGCCTTCAACGCCTGGTACACGCTCGGCGTGGACGGCATCTCGATGCCGCTGATCGTGCTGACGACCTTCATCACGCCGCTGGTCGTCATTGCCGGCTGGACCGTGATCGAGAAGCGTCCGACGCAGTACTTCGCCGCCTTCCTGATCCTCGAAGGCCTGATGATCGGCGTGTTCGCCGCGCTCGACGCGATGCTGTTCTACGTGCTGTGGGAAGCCATGCTGATCCCGATGTTCGTGATCATCGGCGTCTGGGGCGGCCAGCGCCGCGTGTACGCCACGGTCAAGTTCTTTCTCTACACCTTCCTGGGCTCGGTGCTCATGCTGGTGGCGCTCATCTACATGTACCTGAAGGGCGGCAGCTACTCGATCGCCGACCTGCAGGTGCTGCCGCTCACGATGCGCGAGCAGGTGCTGATCTTCTCGGCCTTCCTGGTGGCTTTCGCGGTCAAGGTGCCGATGTGGCCAGTCCACACGTGGTTGCCCGACGCGCACGTTGAAGCGCCGACGGGTGGCTCGGTGATCCTGGCCGCAATCATGCTGAAGATGGGTGGCTACGGCTTCCTGCGCTTCAGCCTGCCCATCACGCCGGACGCCGCTCACGAGCTTGACTGGCTCGTGATCACGCTGTCGCTGACGGCCGTGGTCTACATCGGCTTCGTGGCGCTCGTGCAGCAGGACATGAAGAAGCTGATCGCGTATTCGTCCATCGCGCACATGGGGTTCGTGACGCTCGGTGCCTTCATCGCCTTCGAGATCTTCCGCGCTACCGGCCAGGTCCAGGGCGCCGCCATGGGCCTCGATGGCGCGATGGTGCAGATGATTTCGCACGGGCTCGTCTCTGGCGCGCTCTTCCTCTGCATCGGCGTACTCTACGACCGCATGCACAGCCGCCAGATCGCGGACTATGGCGGCGTGATCAACACCATGCCAGTCTTCGGCGCGTTCATGGTGCTGTTCGCGATGGCCAATGCGGGCTTGCCCGGCACGTCCGGGTTCGTCGGCGAGTTCCTGGTGATCCTCGCGGCCTTCAAGGCGAACTTCTGGTATGCGTTCCTCGCGGCGGTCACTCTGGTCCTCGGCGCGGCCTACACGCTGTGGCTCGTGAAGCGGGTGGTGTTCGGTCCCGTCGGCAATGACCAGGTTGCAGAACTGCAGGACCTGAATGGCCGTGAATTCCTCGTGCTGGGCGTGCTTGCCGTCGCCGTACTTGCGCTGGGCCTGTGGCCGGCGCCGCTGCTCGACGTCATGCGCCCGACCATCGAGCAACTGGTGCAGCAGATGATGATGACGAAGCTCTGACCATGAACCCGGCATCCATCACGAATCTGGACCTTGTCCTCGCGGCGCCCGAGATGTTCGTGCTCGCGGCGACCTGCATCGTGCTGCTCGTCGACCTGTTCCTGACCGAGCGCACACGCTGGGTCACCTTCGCGTTGTCGCTGCTCACGCTGGCGGGTGCCTCGTGGATCACGACCGTGACCGGGTTCACCGAGCGCACGGTGGGCTGGCACGGCACGTACGTGGCCGATCCGCTGTCGAGCCTGCTGAAGATCGTGGCCTATGGCGCCGTCGCCGTCGCGTTCCTGTACGGCCACGGCTACCTGCAGGTGCGTCGGATCCTGAAGGGCGAGTACTACGTGCTCGGGCTCTTCGCGCTGCTCGGCATCATGGTGCTGGTCTCGGCCAACAGCCTGGTCACGCTGTACCTCGGCGTGGAGCTGCTGGCACTGTCGCTGTACGCGCTCGTTGCGTTCAACCGCGATTCCGGCATCGCCGCCGAGGCTGCGATCAAGTACTTCGTGCTGGGATCGATCGCCTCCGGCGCGCTGCTGTACGGCATGTCGATCGTTTACGGCGTCACGGGGTCGCTCGAACTCGGCGTCATCAGCAACGCGGCGCTGCAGATGCCGGCAGGGCAGATCGGCCTGCTGTTCGGCCTGGCCTTCATCGTCGTCGGCGTCGCCTTCAAGTTCGGCGCCGTGCCGTTCCACACGTGGGTGCCGGACGTCTATCACGGTGCGCCAACGCCGGTGACGCTGTTCCTGGCCGCCGCCCCGAAGCTTGGTTCATTTGCGCTGGCGTTCCGCCTGCTCGCCGAGGGCCTCGGCGCTGTTCATTCGACGGGCTGGCAGGACATGATCACGCTGGTCGCGGTGCTGTCGATCATCGTCGGCAACGTCGTCGCGATCGCACAGACCAACATCAAGCGCATGCTGGCGTATTCGACGATCTCGCACGTCGGCTTCATCCTGCTCGGCATCCTGGCCGGCACGAGCCAGGGTTACGAGGCCGCGCTGTACTACACGATCACCTACGTGATCATGTCGGTCGGCGGCTTCGGCATGATCATCCTGTTGTCGCGCAACGGCTTCGAGGCCGACAGCCTCGAGGACTTCAAGGGCCTCAACGCGCGCAGCCCATGGTTCGCGGCCGTCATGCTGATGCTGATGTTCAGCATGGCGGGCGTGCCGCCGTTCGTCGGCTTCTGGGCCAAGCTGGCCGTGATCCAGGCCGTGCTGAACATCGGCAGCTTGTGGCTCGCGATCGTTGCCGTCGCGCTCTCGGTGGTCGGCGCCTACTACTACCTGCGCGTCGTGAAGCTGATGTACTTCGACGAGCCGACGGACAAGGCCGCGCTGCAGGGCGGCGGGGCGATGCGCTTCGTGCTGAGCCTGAACGGGCTGGCAGTGCTGGTGCTCGGGCTGTTCCCGGGCCTGTTGCTCGCGCTCTGCGCTCGGGTCATCCCGTAGTTGGCCCGGATGGGACGCAGCGGCCTGCGCCCTGATGATTTGATAAGACTGGCTGTCTATGTATAATAGGCGGCTCGATTGCGGGGTGGAGCAGTCTGGCAGCTCGTCGGGCTCATAACCCGAAGGTCGTAGGTTCAAATCCTACCCCCGCTACCAATCGAATCGAAGCGAGCGGCCCCTCTGGGGCCGTTTTGCTTTGCGACGGCATCGGCCTAATGCCGCCTCTTCATGCCGAGCCAAGCTGGCAAGCATGCATCCTGCCGCGCCCACCGCATTGAATGGCGGCCTACTCGCTGCGTGCTTTTGGGTGTCGCTCCGCCTCGCCTGGCGTGATCCGCGTTGACTCGCCGCCGCCGCGCGGCATATGGTGCGTGCGGAACTTACATACCAACAACATCTGCTGGCGAAACCGGCGGCAGCGAAGGCTGTCCCGAATTGACCGGGTCCGAGCGGTATTCGGGGAGGATCACATGCAGCGAATTACATTGGTGGCTCTGACCGGCGTGCTGCTGGTCGGTTTTGGTGCGATCGCGAGCGCGGACGACAAGGCCGATCTCATTGAGCGTGACCAGGCGTGGGGTGCTGCGGGTACCAAGGGCGATGCCGAGGCCGTGGCGAAACTTCTCGCCGATAGTCTCGTCTCAGTCAGCGGCAAGGGCGTTACCGACAAGAAGGGGGAGCTTGCTGCGAACGAGCCCGCACCCGCGGGCACGCAATACGAGCCGACTGACTATACGGTGACTTTTCTCGATAAAGACACGGCAATCATGACGCACGGCACCAAGGGTGCCGAAGCCCACTACAGCATGCACGTGTGGTCGCGGAAGAGCGGTCAGTGGCAGGTGGTAGCGACGTCCACCACGCCGGTCGAGGGTAAATAGGATCGTATGGTGCCCGGCAAGTGCCCCCGGCCTTGCGCCCGGGGCGCCTGTTAGCGCACGGCTCTGAATGCGGTCCGAGACGGGCAGGGTTAGGCTAGATCGAAGCGCACTGAGAAATACGAAAGCCCGCCCCCGCTACCATCGAATCGAAGTAAACGGCCCCCTGGGGCCGTTTTGCTTTCTGCTGTCTTGGACTCCGCGTCACGCGGGCCGCTGCTTCAGGACGGCGAGATCCATTCCCCTTGCGACCGTGTCGGCACCGCCGGTCTAACCTGAAGTCTTCCAACCTCGCCGCAATCCCGGCAGCGCACCCTGATCGGCGGGCGCAGCGATTCCCTTCCCCCGGCTGACCCATTCACCCAGCGGCAGCACCCGCCACGCATCGCAGCGCGGGCAGTAGGCCGCGAGCTGGTGGTCGCGTTCATGGAGTCCGGCGATGCTGCCGAGGTCGATCATGGGTCGAGGGTAGCACCGGACCCCGTTCACTAGATGACCGAGCGGCCATGCGATTTGGCGTATTGCGTTGCAGCGTCTATTTGCCACGTTCCAAG
>JBAVIQ010000391.1:0-6184 GCA_049687035.1 Steroidobacteraceae bacterium | reverse complement strand
GATGCGCATCGGGCGGCTCGGGATCTGGACCACGATCATCGCGCTCGCGACGCTGCTGTTCGTCGGCTCGGCGCTGTCGAACGAAGTGCGGACCCCGGTCGTCTACCTGATGGGCATCGTGATGCTGATGGTGGGTGTGCGGCAGTCGTACGCCAAGACCACGGCCGAGGCCGAACTGATCAAGCAGTACGAGTTCATGTACCGCATCTTCCGCAACGCGCGCCGGCGCATCGACGGCGCCGACAACGACAGCGACAAGCGCCGCATCCTGAAAGTGCTGGGCGACTCGGCCCTCGAGGAACACGCGCAGTGGATCCTGATCCACCGCGAGCGGTCGATCGACGAGAAGGAAGGCATGAAGATCGGCTGAGGCTCAGTTCTTCAATATGTTCTCATACGGGCCTGGAGCCGAAAAATCATTGACCTATTAGTGAGTTACGGTCGATACTTCATGTGGATAGCCTGAAAGCCGTAGGTGCCCGAGCGGTCAGGGAACTGTGACGCAGGTCTGCAACGTCCATGCGCGTGACGACTAGCATCTGTGCCTCATAAGGGTCCGGCAAGGCAGCAATCGGCGTCGAGTCGGCTTGGGCTGGAAGGCCGGGCCAGAGGAACCAGGCGACCATGTCGAGGGCGGGGGCGCGAATCTTGCTGCTTGGAGGCGATGCCGACCACAACGTCGGCGACCGCGCCATCGTGTCGGCACTGAGCCAATGCATCGTGTCGCACGACCCATCCGCCGAAGTCTCGATCGTCGCCAGTCACGGCGTGGGCCCGGGGATTCGCGGCGTTGCCCGGATGATCCCCCGTGGCACGTCCGGAATCGCCGGGTTGTGCCGCGCCGCGGTCGCCGCAGACCGCATTCTCGTTGCCGGCGGCGGACTGTTCCAGGACGACGACAGCCGCGCCAAGATGCCGTATTGGGCGACACGCATCGCCCTGCTGAAAAGCCTGAATCCACGCATCGCTGGTCATTCGATCGGTGCGGGGCCGTTGCGGCATGTCGAGAGTCGGGCTGCCGCCGGAATCGCCTGCGCTGCGTTGACGACCATATCCGTGCGCGACCGTCTCGCGCAGGAAGCGCTGGCGGCTTGCACGTCGCGCCCGATCGACGTCGTGCCCGATCCGGCGTTCATGCTCGAAGCCGCACCGCGCGGGGACGCGATCGACCTCCTGCGCAGCCTCGATCTCATGCCTGGACGACCCCTCATCGTCGTGTCGGCCAGGCGGTGGTTTCACAGTCGCGGCGGTTTCGTACCCAACGTCCTCAAGGCCAAGGCTGGCATCGGCATCGCGCGGGACGAGCGGCGCTTCGAGCTGTTGCTCGACGTGCTCGTGGACGGCCTCACGCATCTGGCCAGGCGCCTCGAGGCAGCGGTCCTGCTGCTGCCGAGCTACAACGTCGCGCACGAGGGAGACGATGTCGTGTGCGAAGCGCTGGCACGGCGACTGAGCGACGTCACTGTCCGGATGACCCGGATCGCCGATCCCCAGTTGTACAAGGCCGTCCTGGGCCACGCATCGCTGATCATCTCGTCGAGGATGCACCCGCTCATCCTCGGCGCCGGCATGGGCATCCCGCTGGTGGGCCTGTCCTACAACGACAAGTTCCAGGGACTGTTCGATCAGCTCGGCATGGCCGCGCGCCCGCTGCCGCTCGACGATTTTCCCGATCAATGGGGCTCATGTGCGCTGATCGCCGCAGCCGAAGCGGCACTCGACGGACGAGACGACCTGCGGCATCGCGCCGAGTTGCTCGGAGCGGCCGTGCAGCGCAGCACGCTCGAAGTCGCCTTTGCCGACATGCCAGGGCCAACGCCGGAAGTGGTCGATGCGTGACGCACTGCCTGTTACGAATCCGGGTGCATCGACTGCGTCCTCGCAGCCCGTTGCCAGCGCGCGGCTGCTGCGGCTGATGACCGAGGCCGGTCGACACGTTCCGCTGTATCGCCGCCTGTGGGCGGCATCGGGCATCGACGTCGATGATCTGCAGGTCGCCGGGGATTTCCAGCGCTTGCCGTGGCTCGACAAGGCGGCCCTCCGGGCTTGCAGTCCCGCAGACAGGATTCACGACCAACGCCGCGACATTCACCTCGCCGAGGAGCTTTCGAGCGGTTCGAGCGGCGAGCCGCTCACGGTTTTCAAGGACCGCGCTGCCCAACTCAGGCGCCGCTGGGCCTTCCTGCACGCGCTCATCGCCTGCGGGTACCGGCCGGGACAGCGTTGCTTGCTGCTCACCAGCAGGCGTTCCGCGAACTGGCCGACTTTAGCGCGCTGGTCTTACGCAAGCATCGGCGAGGACACGGCAACGCTTGCGTCGCGTCTCGCTGCCCTGCAACCCGAGGTGCTGTACGGCCCGCTCTCGACACTTGAGCTACTGGCCGCGGAACAAGCCCAACGAACGCCGCGACCGGCCGGGCCGCGCCTGGTCATCTCGACGGCTGAGCAGTTGACGCGGCAACGCCGTGCAACGCTCGAGCGGGGATTCGGTGCGCCCGTCGCCGATTTCTATGGCATGTCCGAGCTCGGTCTCATCGCTTACCGCACTCCCGGGAATCCGCAGTTCACGCCGGCTCGTTCCAGCCTGATGCTTGAGTTCTTTCCCATCGCCGGCGAGCCTGCGGTGGAGCGACTGGTCGTCACCGACCTTGCTGAGCGCACGTCACCCTGGATCCGTTACGACACGGGGGATCTCGTCAGGCGCAATCCGCAGCTTGCGGGGCGCCCGGTCGTGGAGTTCGCCGGGCGGTCAATGGATTGCATCGTGCTGCCGGACGGCGGACTGATTTCTCCGTATCGACTCGACGTCCTGCTCGAGCACGTGCCTGGACTGCGGGCGTTCGAGGTCTTGCAGCACGCCGACTTTTCCCTGGACGTGACCCTCGATATGGCGCCGGACAGCGGCGAGCAAGCCTGCTCGACCGTACGCCGCGGACTCGAGTCCGTCCTGGGCAACGCCCTGGCGATGCGGATGAGGACAGGCACAATTCATCGCGGCACGGCGGGCACCAAGTTCCGCCCGATCCGGTCGCTTGTCAGGAGCGCGGCTTGAAGATTCTGTCTCTCACCTACGAATATCCTCCGATCGGCGGCGGCGGCAGCATTGTTGCCGCGGCCGTCAACGAGGAACTGGTCCGCCTGGGTGACGAGGTAACCGTGCTGACATCGGGGATGAAGGGTCTGCCGGCCGAGGAAATGGTCGAGGGTGTGGTCGTGCACCGGACAGCCTGCGTCCGGCGACATCGTCATTACACGACGACAGCCGAGCTGCTCACGACCCTCGTGCCCACCTACCGGCGTGGAGCGCAGTTGATCCGCGCCATCAAGCCGGACGTCATTCATGCGCACTTCATCTTTCCCTCGGGACCCTTGGCTCGCGCGTTGTCCGAGCGCTTCGACGTGCCGTATGTCCTGACCGCTCACGGCTCCGACGTCCCGGGTTACAACCCCGACCGGTTCGGCCTGATGCACCGGATGCTCAAGCCCGCCTGGCGACGGATCGTCGAGGGCGCCTCGTCGGTGACCTCACCGTCGCGTTTCCTGGCCGGGTTGATGCGAGAGCAGGGCTGCACGGTTCCGATCGTGGTCGTGCCGAATGGTCATCGCCCGCACCCGGGCCTCGGCGAGACGCGGCGTAACCGCGTACTGGTCGTCGCGCGGATGTTCCCGCGCAAGGGCGTCCAGCATTTCATCGACGCCGTCGCGGGCGTGGGCGGCGACTGGGAATTCGTCATCGCCGGTGACGGCCCATTCAGGGAACAGCTCGAGGCGCAAGCGCGCAGCGTCGCGCCGAACGTGCGCTTCGTCGGCTTCGTCGATCGCGAGACCCTGCGGTCGCTGTATGAGTCGTCGCAGATCCTCGTGTTTCCATCGATCCAGGAGAACTTCCCGATGGTGCTGCTCGAGGCGATGGACGCGGGGTGCGCCATCGTGACCACCAACGCCGAGGGCTGCGCGGAAGTGGTCGGCGACGCCGGTCTCGTCGTGCCCAAAGGCGACCCGCAGGGCATCCGTGCAGCGCTCGAACGGCTCATGCGCGATCCCGAACTCGTGCGGAATCTCTCGGCGCGCGCCCGGCAGCGCGCCGCCAGGCTGACCTGGCCCAACATCGTTGGACGCTACCGCGAGGTCCTGCAGGCCGCGATCGCGAAGCAGTCGGTAACAGCCACGCGCGCGGTCGAAGTGCAGGCTTCATCGACGCCGCAAGCCCTGCGCTGACGGTATCGCGCATCGCTTCTTGATGCCGTGGCGACATGTAAAGACGATCGCCTCGCTGGCCGCGCCCATCGCGCTGCCGGTTCAGCGCCTCGTTGGCAGGCTGCCGGGGTCGGCTGGTCCCGTGGTGATGCTCTGCGCCGGCGCGCCGTCGACGGCGGATTTCGTGGCCGGTGCACTGCTCGAAGTCGAGGAGCGAACGGTCGTCGGCAGGCTCGGCAGCCCGCTCGAATTGCGCGGTTCCGCATTCCGCAGGCTGTGTGCTGGCGCGGACCTCGTGGCGATGGAAGTGCCCCGTGCCTGGCAGGTTTGCCTGCCGGCGGGCACACAGCTGCGGATGCCTGCGTGGGTGTCCCAGGAGCTGCTCGCCGCCGGCAAACCGCCGGTCACGCTGCCCGCGCCGATACGCAAGGAAGTCAGGCGTCACTGCCGGCGCAATGCGTACGAACTCCGCTTCTCGACGGACTTGGGCGACATCAGGCGTTTCTACGCCAACCTGTATCGCCCCTACGTCATGGCGCGTTTCGGCACGGGAGCGGTCGTCGTGGACGAGAAGCAGTTCCTCGCCGTCAGTCGAGGCATGACGCTGGCCATGCTGATGGCCGCCGGGGACTGGGTTGCCGGCATGCTGCTCCAGCAGCGCGGCGAGACATTGCACCTGGGATGGTTCGGTTCTGCTTCGGTACCGCCGCGGGCGGGTGCCAGCGAGGTCCTGGACGCGCGCAGCATCGAGTGGGGTGCCGCGAAAGGGGTAGGCCGTGTCATCATGGGACATTCCCGGCCGAGTCTTGCGGACGGTGTCGTGCGCTACAAGAGCCATTTTGGCGCAACCGTCCGGCCAACACGCTTCCCGCAGCGGACCATCGGGCTGTGGGTCCAGCGCTGGTCCCCCGCGCTCGTCGCGAGCCTCAATGCCGCGAAACTTGTGAGCTTTCGCGCTGGACAGCCTTGCGTCTACGAGGCGCATCCCGACAATCCTGCGGCCTGAGTCCGCTGCCGCGTCAGTTCGTCTCGTCCTGCCGGTCGGTGCGTGGTTTGCTCGGCCAGTGGATACCGAATCGCGACAGCAGCCGTTTCACGCGAGGTTTGGCGATGAAGAAATACAGGTACGCGGCGACGAGACGTGGCTGCCGCTGATACAGGTGCACCTCGACGGTGTCCCTGGTGTGTGTCGCCCAGCGGACCTTGTTCTTGAGGAAGCCACCGAGAAAGTCATATTCGTCCAGGTCTGCCTGAAAGCATTCCTCGATCTCCAGCGACTCGAGAAAGGTGCCCGGCGAGTACTGCGCATAGGCGGCGTCATGCGCTATGTGCAGGGAATAGAACCGGCGCTCGTGCACCAGTCCAAAGGTCGCGGCCACCAGGTGGCCGTCCAGGCGCAGGCAGCGGAAGACGAAGCGGCCACTGTCGCCGAATGCGTGGATCAAGTGCCGGTAAAAGCGCAGGTGTTCCACGCTCTGCGACGCGCCCACGCCTTTCCTGGCTTTCCAGCCTCGGCTTTCGAGCAGTTCGTACTCGCCGAAGAGTTGCTGCAACCGTTGCTCGTCGCCCGCGCAGGTCGTGTACTCGAGTTGCCCCGCACCCTGCAGCTTCTTGCGCGCCGCCTTGAGGTTCTTGCGGAACTTCTGCGATTTCGTTGCCAGCAGTTGCTCCCAGGTGCCGTCGAAGGCCAGGTACGGACATTGCGAACTCGGGACCCTGCCGTGCAGCACCTTGTGACTCGACAGCGTGGCGCAGAACGTTTCGAGCGCGGGGTCGGATGCATCCTGTTCATGAAACCAGATCACGTCCCACCGGTCGCGTCGTGCCAGCAGCGCTTGGGCGGCGGCTTCGGCGCAGTCGCGGACATCGCGGCTGAACAGAAAGGTCGGGCGGTCGACTTCCCACGGCGCCCCGAGGAAGGTCAGCTGCCGGTGAACCTTGCCGTGCATCCGAATCAGCGAGACCTGAAACGGCGCAATGCCGATCA
>JBAVIQ010000390.1:0-3780 GCA_049687035.1 Steroidobacteraceae bacterium | reverse complement strand
GGGCGGCACCGGGGTGGCCCGCCGGTACGCGTTCACGATCCTGTCCACGATGTCGGCGCCGCCGCGGAGCGGCCGCTGGAAAATCAGCAAGGCACCGACGTGCCGCGGGTTGTCCTGGCTCTCCGTCAGGAAGAACATCAGGTCGAGCATCGGTATCGGGATACCCATGGTGTCTCTCCCCTCACGCCGCCGGCGCGAACTCAATCCGGCGCTGCCACGAGCAATCGTGACTCCACTTCGTAGCGGGACCCGTCCAGGGCCACGAGGTTGAGTTCCCACAGTTCTTCATCCGCAATCTGGGTTCGTTCGTGACCCGGCAGCTCACGCTCGTCGTCGACCTGCAGGCCCCAGACTCGAACGCTGCGGATGTCCCTGACCGGGATCCGCCGTGGGTCGAACCTGGCGCGAAAACTCGCCGGGACGTCGTCGCCAGCCCAGGTCGCGTAGCCGCAATCCCGGATGGCCTTGACGGCCTCGGGCATGCCGGACATTACCGTCTTGTCGCCCATAGGGGTTCCCCTTGTTTGCGCAGCACTAAACGCGGAATCACTTCTCATGCCAGACAATGGCTCGTCCCGTGCTGGTCCAGCGCTCGAAGTTGGCAGCGAACATATCTTCGATGCGATTGCGCTTGACCTTCAGCGTCGGCGTGATCAGTTCGTTGTCCACCGTCCACGCCTCGGTCATCGCGACGAGGCAGGCCATCTGCTCGTGGGGATCGAGCGTCCTGTTGGTCGCCTGCAATAGATCGGCGAGCGACGCCTCGAGCTCGGTGCGACCGGCGGGATCCTGCAGTTTCCTGATCGCGTCGTCGTTGAGCATCAACAGGCCGATCGGCTGGCCGAGGTTGGCGCCGGTCACGCAGCAGGCCTCCACGGCACCGTGCATCACCAGCAATTCCTCGATCGGCGCCGGCGCCACGTACTTGCCCTTGCTGGTCTTGAACAGGTCCTTCACGCGACCCGTGATCTTCAGGTTGCCCGCGGCGTCGAAGACGCCCTTGTCGCCCGTGTGCATCCAGCCGTCGTCGGTGAACACCCGCCGGGTCATCTCGGGTTCCTTGTAGTAGCCGAGCATCGTCGCCGGAGTCCTGATCTGGATCTCGCCGTCGGACGGGTCCAGCCGGCACTGCACGCCATCGTAGGGGAGCCCCACGGTGCCGATGGCCTGCCCCGGCACGGTGATGTGGGTGGCCGCGAGATTCTCGGTCATGCCGTAGCCTTCGGCGACGTTCAGCCCGATCCTGGCGTACCAGCGCAGCAGTTCCGGCGGCATGGGTGCCGCGCCGCCCGCAGCGAAGATGCAGTCCTGCAGGCCGAGCGTGGTGAGGATCTTCCTGCGGACCAGGCCCCTGACGATCGGCAATTTCAGCAACCGATCGAGCTTCGCGGCCGGCATCTTCGCCAGCACGGCGTGCTGGAACTTGACCCACAGCCGCGGCACCGAGAAGAACATCGTCGGCCGGGCGCGCCGCATGTCGGCGGCGAACGTCTCCAGGCTCTCGGCGAAGTACACGTGCATGCCGGTGGCGAGCTGGCCGTGCTCGACCAGCGCGCGCTCGACCACGTGCGACAGCGGCAGGTACGACAACATGCGCGTGTTGCCGTCGAGCGGGACGCGATTCAATGCGGTCTGCACCACCCACGCGAACGCCTCGAAGCTGTGCATCACGCCCTTGGGCGCGCCGGTCGTGCCGGACGTATAGATGATCGTCGCGAGTTCTTCACCGGGACGCACCGGCTCGCCCTGCAGCGGCGCGGTCCGGGCGACGATGTCGTCCCAGCGCGGATAGCTCTCCATCGCATCGGCAGGCGCCAGCGGGTGACTGATGCACTGCAGGCCGGCGGGTATGCCGGGCTTCATGTGGTCCCAGCCGTCGAGCTTGCCTACGAACAGCAGTTTGGACTCGCTGTGCTCGAGGATCTGCCGGATCGTGCCGGGTGCGAGCGTGGGGAACAGCGGCACCGAAACGCCGCCCGCGAGCCAGATGGCGAAGTCGCTCATCAGCCAGTACGCCGTGTTCTTCGAGAGGATGGCGACGCGATCGCCCCGTTGCAGGCCGATAGCCTGCAGGTGCGCGGCCATGCGTCGCGACTGGTCGAGTACTTCGCGCCACGTGTAGTCGCGCACGACGCCGCCACCCAGCGGCTGCGTCAGCGCCACCCGGTCGGGCGCGGTCTTTTCCCAGTAGTAGAGTCGCTGGAGCGCCAGCGCGTCGTCGGCAACGATCGTGGCCATATGCGATCGAGCCCCGCGGCAGGGCGAGGCTCATACCCCAATAAAGCGTACCGGAGCCGGCGGCACCCGGTCAGCAGGGCTTTCCTCTAGCCGGAGCCGGCCAACGTATCAATCTGCCGCAACATCTTTACCCCCAGCCCCGCCGCCACTGCGTGGCATCCGCCAGCTCCCGCCACGGCATCACTTGTGTCCGCTTCGAATGCACTGCCTCGATTTCGATCGACACGACCGGCGATCCCGGCGGCTGCGGCTCGACGATCCCGGTCACGAGGAAATGCTTCTCCTTGTGCCGCGGATTCACGGCCGTCCACTTGGAGTGCAACAGCTTCCGCGGATTCAGCGGAGTGGCGCGGGACTGCGTCACGGCGACCAATGACCAGCGCAGCGCGGCGAGAGCAAGCCACTGGGAATCGTCGTCTGCATTTGCACCCCCCCGAGTGAGCGTTGCCAAATCCTACTCCCCTCACGCGAGCATCCGCGATCCTGTGTTCGTTCGCGTACATACAGCCGCGACCCAAACGCTCAGAGTCCGCACACTTATCGGACCGTCGGCACCAGCGGCGGCCCGCCATTCTCAAGCGGAGAAGTCCTGTGAACTCAACATCGAAATCGCGCCGCAGCTTACGCCTGCGCGTGGCAGCCGGCCTCGCCGGCACGCTCATGATCGCCGCGTGCGCATCGACGCCGCCGGCGCCCACCGCACAATTGCAGGCCGCGCAGCAGGCCATCGCGAACGCCGAGAAGATGGACGCTGGCCGTCACGCTGCAGTGGAGTTGGGCGAGGCCCGCACCAAGCTCGCTGCCGCCGACGCCGCCGTGCGTGAAGAGAAGATGGCTGGAGCGGCACGCTTGGCTGACGAATCACGCGTGGCAGCGGAACTGGCGGCCTCGAAGACCGCGACGGTCAAGGCCACCGCGGTGAATGATGAAATGAAGCGCAGCACCGGCACCTTGATCGACGAGATGCAGCGCACCACCGGAGAGACAAAATGACTTCCACGACCCACAGGGTGTCCAGCGGCAAGACGCTGCTCGCTACGGCCGTGGCGGCCGTATTGCTCGCGGCCTGCGCGGCTGCCCCCGTCGCTCCGCCAGGGGCCACCGAAGTGCGCGCCCGACTGACGCAACTGCAGTCCGATCCGAAGCTGGCCACCCTCGCGCCGGTGGCGATCGAAGAGGCGGACGCTGCAGTGCGCATTGCCGAGCAGCCGGAAGCCGATACGTCGGTTGGGTCGCACAGGGTCTACATGGCCGATCGCAAGGTCGAGATCGCCCGGGCGCAGGCGGAAACCCGCTTGCTGGAGGATCAACGCGCAGCGCTCGGCACCCAACGCGAGGAAGCACGCCTGGAGTCCCGCACGCTCGAGGCCGATACAGCCCGCGTCGCGACCGCAGAGGCGAAGGCGCAGACCGCGGATGCGGAAGCGCAGACGGCTGAATTGCAGCGGCAAGTCGACGCGCTGCAAGCCAAGGTCACGGAGCGAGGACTGGTGCTGACGCTGGGCGACGTCCTGTTCGCGAGCGGCCGGGCCGAACTGAACC
>JBAVIQ010000389.1:0-5878 GCA_049687035.1 Steroidobacteraceae bacterium | reverse complement strand
GAGTATGGCCAGCCACCAGCGACTGCTTGCACGGTACCGTTCGAGCGAGGAGTGGATCATGTCGAGTGGGTCCCCAGCGACGATCTGGCTTGAAGTCGCGGGACTATAGCGCGATCCACAAGCACCGAGTAGCTAGCCGGCGTACTGCAGGAGCCCCTTCGTTTCGAGCCATTCAGGGTTGTAGAACCGCGACAGGTACTTCTGTCCGCCATCGCAGAGAATCGTGACGATCGTGTGCCCCGGACCAAGGTCGCGCGCCACGCGTATCGCGGCCGCGACATTCGTGCCGCTGGTGCTGCCCAGGAAAAAGCCCTCCTCACGCAGGAGTCCATACGTCGTGCGCACGATTTCCGGATCCTCGACCTGCACCGCATCGTCGATCGGAGAGTCCGCGAGGTTGGCAGTGACGCGGCCGATGCCGATGCCTTCAGTCACCGCGCTCGACCCGGATGACTTCAACTCGCCATGCTTGATCCAATGGTGCAGAGCGCTGCCCATCGGATCGGCAAGAACGATGCGTACGGCAGGCTTCTGCTCTTTCAGATAGCGCGAAACGCCACCGAGGGTGCCTCCGGTTCCGGTCGCGCAGGTAAACGCGTCGATGCGTCCCTGCGTGTCACGCCAGATTTCCGGACCCGTGGTCGCGTAGTGCGCATCGCGATTCGCGGTATTGTCGAACTGGTTGCCGATGGCCGCGCCCAGTTCCTCTGCCACTTTCGGTGCGAGCTTCTGGTAGTGGTTCGGGTCGGCGTAGGGCACGGTCTTTACTACGCGCACCTCGGCACCGAGCGTGCGCAGCAGCGCCGCCTTCTCGGGCGACTGGTTATCCGGCATCACGATGACGCACTTGTAACCGCGCGCGTTGCACAAATGCGCGAAGCCGATGCCGGTGTTGCCAGCCGTGCCCTCGACGAACGTGCCGCCCGGCGCTATCAAGCCGCGGCGCTCGGCGTCATCGAGAATGCCGCGGGCTGCACGGTCCTTGACGGAGCCGCCCGGGTTCAGGAACTCGGCCTTGCCGAGAATCTCGCAGCCGGTGGCCTCGCTGGCGCGACGCAGGCGGATCAGTGGCGTGTTGCCGATGGTGGCGGAAAAGCCGTCGCGTACTTCCTGGCGCATGTCGGTGAGCCTTCAGCGGTGGACCAGGCGTTCCTGGCCCGCATAGACGTTGAAGCGATTGCCGCGGACGAAGCCGAGCAGCGTCACGCCGAATTCCCGTGCAGCCTCGATCGCGAGGCTTGATGGCGCACCCACCGCGCAAACGACCGGGATGCCCGCCATGACCGCCTTCTGCAGCAGTTCGAAGCTCGCGCGCCCGCTAAGAAACAGGATCGTGTCGTTGGCAGGCAATGTACCCGCGAGGAAGCGCGAACCGATCAGCTTGTCGAGCGCATTGTGGCGGCCGACGTCCTCACGCAGCCCAAGCAGTTCGCCAGTGCGGGAGAAGAGCGCGGAGGCATGCAGGCCGCCCGTCGAGCGGAACGCGTGTTGTTGCGACCGCAGGCGCTCGGGCAACTCGTCGATCAGGCGCGCGTCAACCGTGAAGTCCACGGGCGCCGCGACCCGTTGGGCCCCGGTCGCCAATGCTTCGAGCGAAGTCTTGCCGCAGACGCCGCAACTCGACGTCGTGTAGAAGTTGCGTTCCAGGCGCTTCATGTCGACGTCGACACCGGCGACCAGTTCGACACGCAACGTGTTGGTGGGGACCTTGCCCTTGCCGCAGTGCAGGATCTCGCGGACCTGTGCACTCGATTGCAGGATGCCTTCGGTGAACAGGAAGCCCGCAGCCAGTTCGAAATCATCGCCCGGCGTGCGCATCGTGATCGAGACCGGTTGCAGACGGAGCTTGCCGTCCACGACCCGGCCGAGGCGGATCTCCAGCGGTTCTTCGACGGCGACGGCGTCGTCACCAGCCGAAGTCGGCAGCCCGGATTCGAATCGCTGAATCGCTGCCCGGCTTTCCTCGGGACAGCCGGTCAATGACGGATTCGAGCCTGACTGTGACACGCGGCTGCTCCGGTGGATCAGGTCGTGTGTGACGCGTACGGCGTCGGTGCCAGGACTTCGCAGCCGTATTCGGCCGCGGAGGCAGCGAGCCAGCGCCAGAGGCTGTCGAAATAGGTACGCACCACCAGCAGGCGGTAGACGGGTTGGTCCGCGACCTGCCACAGGTGCACGGCGAGATGCGACGCGGTCGTGACTGCGACATCACCCGTCCTGAACGAGCGTGAATGCAGGTCGATCGACACGCCCTTGGCCAGCACCTCACGCACCCGCGCACCTCGAAGTTCGAGCAAAACGCGGCTGCCGCTCTGGTCGAACACCGAGGCATGCGTGCCGAACACAGCACCGAGGCTTGCTTCGACCGGTTGCGTCGCCTGCGGTCCGAGCGCAAGCCAGTGGCCCGGCCCCGACCAGATGAAGGCGAGTTCGTTGCCTGCGGCGATCGTCGGAGTGGTCGGGAGCGACGCGCCGAAGGCCAGCTGCGCGGCCGCTGCAACCTGTGCCGCCTGGTTCTTGCGCGCGATGACGCTGGCCAGCGTGAACTGCGTGTGTTCCTGCAGGACGAGGCCGGGCGCGTCTTCACGGCGACCGACACGACCCGGGCGGTAGTCGAATTGCAATGCGTCAGCCACGGAGGCGCGCTCCTTCCGAATCGATGAACACGGGCGAACAGACTTCGACGAGCGTCTCTGCGCCGCGCAGGGGATCGACGACCATGACCTTCTCGCCATGACGCTCGGGTCCGTTGGTCAGCAGGCCGAGGCCGATCCACTGCCCCAGGATCGGGGAATAGCAGACCGACGTCACGTGCCCCTGGTCGTGCTCGATGCTGCGTTGCGCCTGCTGCGGAATGAAGTGCATGCCGCCCGCGAGCTTCGTATTCCGATCGACGGTCCTGATGCCCACGAGTCGCGGCCGCGCAGGATCGACCAGGTGCGCCCTGCGACCGAGCACCGCACCGACGAAGTCCTTCTGCGTCGACAGCATGCGGCCGAAGCCGAGATCGTGCGCGGTGGTCTGGCCATTCAGCTCGCTGCCGACGACGTGACCCTTCTCGACCCGAAGTACGTTGAGCGCCTCCAGTCCGTACGGTACGACGCCCAGGTCCTGCCCTGCGTCGTGCAGCGTACGGATCAGTGCGTCGCCACGGTGGCCGGGCACTGCGATTTCGTAGGCGAGTTCGCCCGAGAACGAGATGCGGAAGAGGCGGGCCGGTTCGCCGTTGCGCAACGTGACTTCGCCTGCAGCCATGAACGGGAACGCCGCGTTGGACAGGTCACACCGCGGGTCGAGCACGCGTTGCAGCAGTTCGCGCGAGCGCGGGCCGGCCACGGCGAACTGCGCCCACTGGTCGGTGACGGACACGAATTGCACGTCGAGTTCGGGCCACAGCGTCTGGTGGCACAGGTGCATGTGCTGGTACACCTGCACCGCGTGCGCCGTGGTGGTCGTGATCAGGTAACGATGCTCGGCCAGGCGCGCTGCCGTGCCGTCGTCGAACACGAAGCCGTCTTCGCGCAGCATGATGCCGTAGCGGGTGCGGCCGACGGCGAGCGACGCGAAGTTGTTGGCATAGAGCCCTTCGATGAACCTGAGTGCGTCGGGGCCCTGCACGTCGATCTTGCCGAGCGTGGAAACGTCGCAGAGCCCGACTGCCGAGCGCACGGCCTTCACTTCACGGCACGTCGGCTCGAACCAGTCAGATTCACCGGGACGGGGGAACCACTGCGCGCGCAGCCACGGGCCGCTTTCGATGAACGAAGCGCCAAGCTCACTGGCCCACCGATGTGACGGTGCGTAGCGGGTCGGACGGAAGTCCATGCCGCGGTGATGCCCGGCCAGGGCACCCATTGCAACGGGTGTGTAGGGCGGCCGGAACGTCGTCGTGCCCGTCGCCGCGATCGAGATCGAGCGCTGCTTCGCGAGCAGCGCGATTCCCGTGACGTTCGAGGTCTTGCCCTGGTCGGTGGCCATGCCGAGCGTCGTGTAGCGCTTCAGGTGTTCGACCGAGCGGTATCCTTCGTGCTCCGTGAGTTCGACGTCGTCGGCAGTCACGTCGCTCTGGAAGTCGACGAAGCACTTGCCGCGGGCCCGGCGCACTCGCCAGAGCGGGACGCGACGCGTCGACTCGTCCGTAACGCGCGGCAAGGCCGGCATCGATCCGCTGAAACCGCAAGCGGCCGCGGCTGTCAACCCTTGCCGGAATCCCGTCACGAGCGCTTCGCCCAGCGTCATGTCGCCGTTGGCAGCGCCGGCCACCCGCATACCTGTCGGCAGCATGTCGGGGACGAAGATCGAACGTTCCTCGTCCCAGCGCGGCCGGTTGCCCTTGTGCGAGGTGAGGTGCAGCGTCGGCGACCAGCCGCCGGACATCGCCACGAGATCGCAGTCCACCCGGTGACTCGAGCCCGTGCGCGTGGAGTACTCGACCGCCTCGACGTGCCTGCCACCGCGCGCGCCATTCACTTCGCCGGCAATGGCCTGGATGTCGGGGAACCTGCGCGAGAGGTCCGACACGATGACCGGCTCGCGTGAGTCGATGATTGCCGCGACCTGCCCGCCTGCTGCGACGAGGTCCGCTGCGGTGGTCCAGCCGTCGTCGTTATCGGTGAACACGACTGCGCGGCGGCCCGGCAGCACCGCGTAGCGATTGACGTACGTGCGCACTGCACCCGCCAGCATGACACCGGGCAGGTCGTTGTTGCCGAACACGAGCGGCCTTTCGATGGAGCCGGCCGCCAGTACTGCCTGCTTCGCGATGAAGCGCCACACGCGCTGCCGCGGCTGGAACTCCGGCGGAACGGGCAGGTGGTCGTTCACTCGCTCGACGGCCCCGTACACGCCGTCATCAAACACGCCGAACACCGTCGTGCGCGGGAACAACCGGACGTCCGGCATCGAGCGCAGTTCGGCGAGCGCCTGCGCGGCCCACACTGCCGCAGGCTGCCCGTCGATCGTGCGGCGCTCCGCGAGGCAACGGCCGCCGAGCGAGAAATCCTCATCCGCAACGATGACGCGTGCACCCGAGCGCGCAGCGCTCAATGCGGCTGCCAGGCCCGCAGGCCCGGCGCCAATCACCAGCACGTCGCAATGTGCCCAGCTCTTCTCGTAGTGGTCCGGATCGGCTTCGAGTGCGGCCCGACCAAGACCGGCGGCGCGCCGGATCATGGGCTCATAGACCTTCTCCCAGAAGGAGGCGGGCCACATGAACGTCTTGTAATAGAAACCGGCGACGAACAGCGGGGCGAACAGGCCGTTGATCGCCTGCAGGTCGAACTGCAGCGACGGCCAGCGGTTCTGGCTGGTCGCTTCGAGGCCGTCATACAACTCGATGTTCGTCGCCCGGGTGTTCGGTTCACGACGAGCGCCGCTGCGCAACTCGACGAGGGCATTCGGCTCCTCGGACCCGGCGCTAAGGATGCCGCGCGGCCGGTGATACTTGAACGAACGTCCGACCAGCGAAACGTCGTTCGCGAGCAGCGCCGAGGCCAGCGAATCGCCGGCGCAACCGCTGTAGTCCTTGCCGTCGAAACTGAAGCGGATTGTCTGCTGGCGATTGATCGCACCGCCCTGTGCGATGCGGGCGCTCACTTGGCGTCTCCCGAACCGAAGACCGAACGTGCTGCAACGGCGTTTTTGATGTCGTGGTTGCGGGTGTCACGCTCGACGACCAGCCACTCGTGGCAGCCGCCCTGGTGGAACCAGAGTTCACGGTGCAGGCCGCAAGGATTGTTGCGCGTGTACACGTAGTCATAGAAGGCTGGCTCGGCGTCCGGCCCGGTCGCCGAGGGACGGCGCACCGTCGCGTCACCGTAATACGTGAACTCGTCGAGCGTGCGGGGACCGCAGTGGGGGCAGGGGATACGCATGGTTC
>JBAVIQ010000388.1:0-11533 GCA_049687035.1 Steroidobacteraceae bacterium | reverse complement strand
GCGTAGTCCTTGCCGGTGTGCTCGCTGTAACCGTTGTCCTCGATCACGAAGATCGCCGGCACCTTCAGCACTACCGCCATGTTCATGGCTTCGAACACCGTGCCCTGGTTGCAGCTGCCGTCGCCGCCGAACGCGATGCTGACGCGCTGGTTGCCTCTATTGCGGCAGGCAATGGCTGCACCCACCGCGAGCGGAGGGCCACCACCGACGATGGCATTGGCGCCGAGCATGCCCTTGGTGACGTCGGCGATGTGCATCGATCCACCCTTGCCCTTGCAGAGGCCGTCGGCACGACCGTAGATCTCGAGCATCATGCCCTGCACGTCACAACCCTTGGCGATGCAGTGCCCGTGGCCGCGGTGCGTGCTCACTATGTAGTCCGCGTCGTCGAGGTGCTCGCACACGCCGACGGCAACCGCTTCCTGCCCGGCGTAGAGGTGTGTGAAGCCGGGAATTTCGCCCGTGGCGATTTCCACGTGCAGTCGTTCCTCGAATTCGCGGATCGTCTTCATCTGGCGGTAGGCGCGCTGCAGGCGCTCCGCCGAAAGTGGTGATGTCATGTCGCCTCGCTCGGGCGTAGGGTTTCAGACGGCGCCGGGGGGCTTGCCGCCCGGCCCATGGACGTAATCGTCGATGACCTTGTGGAAATGACGGATGCGCAGTTCCTGCGCGCCGATCCACAGGCCTTCGAACGCAGAAGAATGCATGCCCGCCTGCACGCCGGGCAGGTTGGCAGCGTCCTGGTCGAGCACGAGTCCGATCGACTTCTCGCCATGCTTGAATTGCTGGTGCTGCGGCCGCGCCGGCCACTCGTGGCCCTCCGGCACGAGTTCGAACGTCCAGATGTCGTAGAACATGCGGTCCGGATCGGTCGGATGCGGCCGTTGCCGGAACAGCATCAGGTCGTCCGCGTGCACGTTGAGCGTGACGTTCGGGAAGATCAGGTAGTGGTAGTCGTCGGTGAGCTGGTCGTCGTTGAGCTTCGAGTAGTCCTTGCCCTGCGCGGGCCCGTGCTTGCGCTTCCACTGCTGTACGTCGCGGCGGATGTTTTCGTACGGCTCGTCGTAGTCGGCCGGGTCCATGCCCGCCGTCTTCATGATCACCTTGATCGGATCCGGGATCGCCGGCGGGCGGCGCACGCGCGGGCTCCACGTGGCGAACGGGATCAGGTAACGGTTGTGCCGCTCGAAACAGTCGATCTGGATGTCGAGGTCGTGCAGGTACCACAGGAGCTGCGGGTGGATTCCCTGCACGTGGTAGCTCTCGTTGAACGCGTCGACCGAGGCCTTCCAGTTGCAGTTCCACTCCACCGTGATGTCGCGGGTGAGCGCCATCTGCGGGAAGTTGTACGGGTCGAGGTGCTTGTGCACCGGATCGAGGAATTCCTCCAGCGGCCCCACGTTCGGATCGAGGCTGAACCAGACGAAGCCGCCCCAGGCCGCGCAAGGCAGTTCCTTCAGGCCACGGCAGGGCGGGGCGCCCTGCGGGAAGGTGTCCAGATCGGGGATGCGCTTGAACGAGCCGTCGAGCGCGTATTCCCAGTGGTGATACTGGCACTTGAACGAGTCGGCGCTGCCCGCGCCCGTGGGACGCAGGCGATTGCCGCGGTGCAGGCAGACGTTATAGAACGCGCGTACGCCGCCACCGGCTTGCCGCACGATCAGCACTGACTCGCGGCCGATTTCGGTCGCGACGAAGTCGCCGGGTTCGCGCAGGTCGGATTCGACGGCGCCGAGCAGCCAGACCTTGGTCCAGATGCGCTCCCATTCGAGCTGCATGAACTCGGCCGAGGTATAGCGCTCCTTGCGGATCAGCCCATGGCCTAGGTCCGGGTCCGGCTCCTTGCCTGACGGTGTGACCGGGCTCTGCTCGGGTGCGACGCGCTTGACCTTGCGGTAGGCAGGCGTGCGCGAGGCCTCGCGCAGTTCTTCGTCCTTAGGGTTAGAGCCCATGGCGAGCCTCCGCTCAGTCCAGGCCCGCGGCCCAGCGCAGGCTGCGTCGCAGCAGCTCAGTGAAAGCCGGCACCGGCCAGCTGCCGCGCTCGACCGTCGGGTACTCGTCCATCAGCGGCCGCATGTCGTAATGACCGCGCGCATGGCCGAGCGTGAAATACAGCACCTCACCGGCGCCAACCTGCTTCAGGTACATGACCGGGCGCGGCTCGTCGCTGCTCCAGTCGCGTTCGGCGAAGCCCTTCGCCTCGCCGTGCCAGTGCGTGTGCAGCAGCGTCTCGAAGGGCGGATGCAGCTCCATCAGGTACAGCTCGTCGCTCGCCTCGAACGGTTCGATACCCGCCACCAGCGGATGCGACGGCTGCGTAACCTCGACACGATACGGCTCGATCGGCGGATGCGCTACGAACTGGCTGCCGAGCGTCTCCATGAACGTGCGCGCATCGCGCGGCGCTTCCCAGCCGCGGCCCTTGACGTAGCTCAGGATCGAATTCGTTCCGTGCAGCGCCAGCCAGCGCTTGCCGCCCGCGACGTAGTCACGCAGACGTTGCGCCGTGTCCTCGGTGGGAACAATGTCGACCGTGTACGTGACGAGGAAATCGCTCGTCTCGATCGCGGCGATGTCCGAATAATCCTCGGCGATGCGGGTACGAACCCGCTCGTGCTCGCCGAGGAGGCCCAGCAACTGCAGACGCGCGTAGTCGATGTCGTGGTACTTGCCGCCACAGACGAGATACGCGTCGATTGCTGCCTTGGCCATGGCGCTGGCGTCAGTACCGCACGCCCTTCGTGTAGCCGTTGTCGGCCACGACGTTGGCGCCGGTGATGAGGCTCGATGCCGGGCTCGCCAGGAACGTGACGACGCGCGCGACTTCCTCAGGGGTGCCCATGCGGCCGCACGGAATCTGCCGCACGGTCGAGTCGTAGAACTTCTGGTTGGTGCCCTTGATCATTTCCCAGGCGCCGCCTTCGAAATAGATCGGGCCGGGGCAGAGCGAGTTCACGCGGACGTTGTCCTTGCCGACGAACTGCGAGAGCTGCTTCGAATACGTGATCAGCGCGGCCTTCATGGCGTTGTAGGCCATGGGGGCGGCGAAGGTCTCGATCGCGTTGGTCGAGCTGATGATGACGACCGAGCCCTGTCCCGATTTCTTCAGGTGTGCCATCAGCGTTTCGCAGCCGCGCACGGTGTGCAGAACGTCGATTTCGAAGTTCTTCCACCAGTTCTTTTCGCTGTCCATGCCGCCGCCGGCACTGACGTTGGCGACGAAGACGTCGCAGCCACCGAGGTCGGTCGCAGTCTTCTCGAGCCAGGCTTTATAGGCGTCGCCGTCGCGCACGTTCACGGACGAGCCGATCACGTTGACGCCCCGCGCTTTCAGGGCCGCGGTGGTTGCGGTGACCTCGTCTTCATTGCGCGCGCAAAAACCGATGTCAGCGCCTTCGGCCGCGAGTTGTTCGACGATGGCGCGGCCGATGCCACGGGTGGCGCCGGTCACGATTGCCTTTTTTCCTCTCAGACCCAGATCCATGCGAAGCCTCCAGGGGACACGTAGCCGGAGCCCGGAAGCCGGGCCGAGGCCGGATTATAGGCAGCCGACGGTCAGAATTAAACAGTCATGACTGTTTTTTTTGTGCGGCCGCGTGGCGCCAAGACATCCGGCCGGACCCCTCACTGTACCGTCAGTGCGTTGTCGAGCAGGATCTCGGTGCCGTTGACGTAGCGGGACTCGTCGGACGCGAGATAGACGACCAGGTTGGCGACGTCCTCGGGCTTACCGAGACCGGTCGGTGTCTGCTCCCAGTACGACATCTCCATGCCCAGCGTCTTGGTGGCGTCACGCACCATCTTCGTGTCGATGGCACCCGCGTGGATCGAGTTGCACCGCACGTTGTACTTGTTCATCTGGCAGTGCACGGCGATTGCCTTGGTCATCGAGCGCACCGCGCCTTTGGCCGCGCTGTAGGCGAAGTACACCGGGTAACCGAGGTGCGACGCGACCGAGGACATGTTGATGATCGAGCCGCCGCCGCTGGCCTTCATTGCGGGCATTGCGTGCTTGCAGCCGAGGAACACGCCCTCGGACATTACTGCGTTCTGGAAGCGGAATTCCTCCAGCGTGCAGGTCTCGGGTGTTGCGATTTTCACGACGCCCGCGTTGTTCACGAGGATGTGCAGGCCGCCGAACTTCTGCACGGTCTCGGCGATGACTTCCTGCCAGCGGGCTTCGTCGCGCACGTCCTGCACCAGGAAGAGGGCGGCACCCGGCTGCTGTGCGTTGATCTCGGCGGCGACCTTGCGGCCTTCGGCCTCGTTGACGTCGGTCACGACAACCTTGGCGCCTTCGCGCGCCAGGCCGATGGCATCAGCCCTGCCGAGTCCGGCCGAGCCGCCTGTCACGATCGCCACTTTTCCGTTCAGTCGTCCCATGTTCCTGCTCCCCGGCGCATTGATGGTTGCACTGCCGCAGCGGCAGGCGCGGCCGAACTTAGCAGTCAGCCCTGCCGGTTTCAATCATCTTTGACTTTTCCAGACAGCCCCGACATCCTTTGCCCACTACGCCGAGGATGCCCGACGACATGAAACCCCGCCTGCGCGACTCCGCCGACGCCACCCCTCCAGGACCGGCCGGCTGGCAGGCGCAGAAAAGCGCCTCGACGCGGCTGCAGATCGTCGAGTCGGCGCTGCGCTGCGTGGTCGACCTCGGTTATTCGTGTACGACGACGACGGTCATCGCAGAGAAAGCGGGACTGTCACGCGGCGCGATGCTGCATCACTTCCCGTCCAAGATCGACATCGTGCGCGCCGCCGTCGAACACCTGCATTCGAAGCGCCTGAAGGCGTTTCGCAAGGCGATCGACAAGCTGCCGCGGGATGAAACGCGCGTGCGCCGCGCGCTCGAAGCGTACTTCGAGCACGTCAAGCATCCGATGTACGTCGCGTTTCTCGAACTGTGGATTGCCTCGCACACCGACCCCGAACTGCAGGCGATCCTGAAGCCGGCGCAGGAAGCGTTCGAGCGCGAGTGGTACAAGACGGCCGTCGACCTGTTCCCGGAGTGGGAAGGGTCGGGCGCCAATTTCGACATCGCGCTCGACCTCGTCCATTACGTCATGGACGGCCTGGCCGTGAGCCTGCTCACGCACGACATCGGCGATCACGAGCGTCGCATGGTCAGCTACCTGGAAGATCGCCTGCGCGAACTGGCGGGCAAGCCCGTGCTCGCGCGAGCCTGAGGTTCCGCGGTGGGCGTCAGCCCGCCGGCTTCGTCGCGGCGTGAGCCTTCAGGCTGGCGCTGATTTCACGCTGGCTCGGATTACGGCGAAGCGTCAGCCCGCCGTTCACCTGCAGCACCTGCCCGGTCATGAAGCACTCGTCGCCCGCGAGCCAGAGCGCCGCATCCGCGACATCCTGCGTCGTGCCGATGCGGCCGAGCGGATACTCCTTCACGAACGCTTCCTCGAGGCCCGGAATCCTCACGTCGCGTTCGGTCATTGGTGTGGACGTGAGGCCCGGTGCGATCGAATTCACGCGCACGCCGCCTGCGCCGAACTCGTTCGCAAAGCAGCGCACGAGCGCCTCGCCCGCGGCCTTGGTACCGATGTACGCGGCGTGGTTGTTGAGCACCGCGTGGACGGAGGCCGATGAGATGTTGATCACCGAGCCGCCGCCCGACTTCGCCATGCGGCCGACGAACGACTGCAGGAAGAAGTAGGGGCCCTTGAACTGCAGCGCGGCCAATTGGTCGAGTTGCTCTTCGGTCGTCTCGAGCAGCTTGGCCATCAGGCCCCAGCCCGTGCAGTTCACGGCGACGTCGATCTTGCCGAACGCTGCGACGGCGGCATTCGCCAGCGCTTCGACCTCGGCTTTCTTCGTGATGTCGCAAGTGGCGTAGCGACCGCCGATGTCGGTTGCGATTTCACGCAGCGCCCCCTCGTGCCGGCCCGCAACCATGACGCGGGCACCCTCGCGCGCGAACGTGCGAGCCATGACCTGGCCCATGTTGTCGCGGCCCGCGGCGCCGAGAATGACGGTGCTCTTGCCTTCGAGTCTGCGCATGATCGTGAGTCTCCGTTGACTAGCCGCGCAGCCGGCGCACGGGACGTTCACCGTTCCAGCCTTCCGCGCACTTGCGGACGTGCGCGTAGAAGCGGCGCAGGTCCTCGTTGGGTTCGTACAGTTCGAGCATGTGGCCGAGCGCTGCGCTCAAGTCGACCATCGCGAAGTCCACGCCCGTCTTCGTGCGGGCCTCGAGCGCGATCGCGACGTCCTGCTCGCGGTAACGCTGCAGTTCGGCCGGCAGGTCCGCGACGAAGCACGCCACGTGATGTACGCCGGTTTCGTCTGGCGCGAAGAGGTCGCGCAACGCCGACGGACCTGCATTGTGCTGCGTGATCAGTTCGATCATCAGTTCGCCGGCCTGGCCATAGGCCGAGGTGTGGTCGAATTCCGCGGGCGCGCCACGGTACAGGCTGCGCTCGAGCGGAATGTGCTCCATCAGGAAAAACGGGCCCCAGCCGAAATCGCGCGCGCAACGCACGGCGGCGGCTTCCGGGTCGGACACGTGGTATGCGACCTGGACCGGTCGCAGCGCAGGCTTCACAGCCGGCGCACCGGCTTGGCTCCGTCCCAGCCCTGCGCGGCCTCGCGCACCATTGCAAAGAAGCCGTCGATCGCCGGGCCGTGCTCGATCAGTTCGATCATGCCGCCCGGGTGCTGATCGGTCGAGAGGTAGGCGAAGCGGATGCCGTTGGCCGTCGAGCCGAGTTGCACCGGTTCGATGCCGAGCGGACGGAGCCGATCGAGGTCGTCCCGCAACGAGCGCGTCATCACGCCGACGTGCTGCAGGCCGCCCTGTGCGCGATATGGAAAATGCGAATAGATCGAGGGCGAATCGTTGAACTGCTGGATCAGCTCGACCTGCACTTCACCCCACTGTGCGACGGCGACGGAAATGTCGGCGTCCGTCGGCTGGCCGCGGTACAGCGCCTCGGCAAACTTGATGTGGCTCATGACGTAGAACGGGCCGACGCCGACGTTGCCCGTCCAGTGCTCCATCGCACGGTCAAGGTCGGGCACGACAAAACCCAGTTGCATCACGGGACCAAAGCGCGGTGTCATCGCTGCATCCTCCGGGAATCAGCCGAGGCCGAGTTCCCTGACCAGCGCGTCGCGCAGGCGGAACTTCTGGATCTTGCTGCTCGACATGGGCCACTCGTTCACGAAGCGCACCTGGCGCGGCACCTTGAAGCTCGAGATCTCCTTGCGGCAGAAATCGATCAGTTCCTTCTCGCTGGCCTTGATGCCCGGCTTCAGTTCGACGAAAGCGGCGGGCACCTCGACGTACTTCGCGTCGGGAATGCCGACGACCTGCGCGAGCTTCACGGCAGGATGCCGTCCGAGCAGGCCTTCGATTTCAGCGGCCGCGACGTTCTCGCCGCCGACCTTGAGCATGTCCTTGATGCGGCCGTGGAACATGATCGTGCCGTCGTCTTCGAGCGAGCCAATGTCGCCGGTGTGGAACCAGCCGTCGGCGTCGAGCGCCTGCGCCGTCTTCTCCGCGTCTTTGTAGTAACCCTCGAAGAGGGAATAGCCGCGCACGAATACTTCGCCGCGCAGGCCGTTCTTCACGTCCACGCCGGTCTCGGGGTTGACGATGCGGAGTTCCAGGCCGGGCAGCGGTTTGCCGAGGCGGGTGATGCGTCGACTCTCGGCCTCGTCCCAGCCGCCCGTGCAGACCGTGCCGGCGGCTTCGGTCATGCCGAAGCTGCCGACCTGCAGCGCCTGCGGCATCGCGGCCATGATCGGCTCCGCGACTCCCGGCGGCTGCACCGCGAAGTTGCTGTTCATCAGCTTGACCCGCGACAGGTCGGCGTCGTGGAAGGTCGGGTGGTACACGAGCCCCTGCATGATCGTGACGAAGCTCGGATACAGGGCGGTGACCTTGTACTGCTCGAGCATCTTGAGCGCGACGCCCGCATCGAAGTACCCCATCGTCAGGTACGTCCCGCCGACGTCGAAGATCGCGAGCATCGGCAACACCGCGGCGATGTGGAACATCGGCAGTGGCGACCACATGCGGTCGTCGTGCGTCAGCCGGTAGCGATGGCGCCCGAGCGCGATGCTGTTGCGGACCATTGCCTCGTGCGTGATCAGGCAGCCCTTCGGGTTGGCCGTGGTGCCTGATGTGTAGAGCATCAGTCCCACGTCGCGCACCCGCACGCGCAGGCGCGCGCGATGCACGTCCATCTCGTTGCCGGCCCTGGCGGCAGCGTCGAAGTCGGCTTCGGTCAGATAGCCTTTTGCCCTGGTCTTGCCGAGCAGCACGATGTTGCGCAGTTTCGGGGCACCCGCCACCTTGAGCTTGCGCGGGTCGCGGCTGCGCGGCAGTTCCTTGAACGCGCCGTTCAAGCGTTCGACGAAGTTGACGGAATCGGCGACCGCGTCGGTCGTGACGACCGTGACCAGGTCGCCGTTTTCGATGACGTAGGCGAGTTCGTTCGACTTGTAGCGGGCGTTGATCGGCACGATCACGCCACCGCAGAATGCAATCGCAAAGAAAGTCTCGACGAATTCCGCGCAGGTGTGCATGAGCACGCCGACGTGGTCACGCGGCCGTACGCCCAGCGCCTGCAATGCGCGCGCGCGGCGCAAGGCGCCGTCGGCCAGTTGCCGGTAGGTGAGGGCGCGATCCGGGAACACGAGTGCGAGTGAATCCGGATGACGATCGGCTGCGGTGAGCAGCAGGTCGCCGATGGTCGTGACGTTGATGCGCGCGAGCGCGAGATTCTCGGGCGGCAACGGCGCAATGCCCTGGGGCCTGCTGCGGGCCTTGGCCGGTCGCTTCGCCTTCGCCGCCGCCTTGGGGCGACGATTCACTGGCTTGCCTGAACGCGCTGGTGCTTTTGCCATACGGGTAGTCTCCTGATGGTCGGAGGTTAGCATCGCCCGATTCAGAAAAAAACAAGCAGTCCTGTTTCTTTTTGACCGGGCCACCCTCGAGTCCGTACGCTACGCCAGGCCTTTGGATTGCCGGGGGAGACCGCATGAAACTTGGACCCACGCTCGAAGAACGCGTCCGCCACCTCGAGGACCGGGTGGCCATCGGCGAGCTGATCGCCCGCTACTGCCTCGTCATGGACAACCGCGACGTCGACGCGATCGAGTCCCTGTTCACGCCGGATGTGCGGGTCTGGTCCGCCGACGGGGTCATGGATGCGCGTGGACGGCAGGCAGCCGTCGAGATGTTCAAGGGCCGGTTCACCGTGCTCGGTCCCAGCAATCACTTCACCCACGACCGCATCGTGGAGTTTGATCACATGGACCCGGACCGCGCGACCGGCTTCGTGCTGGCGCACGCCGAGATGCAGCGCAAGGGCCAGCCGATGCTGGCCGCGATCCGCTACCAGGACGTGTATCAGCGTTGCGAAGGCCGCTGGCGGTTCCGTGACCGTGGCCTGTCGTTCATGTATTACGTGCCCACCGCGGAATATCTCGACGCGCTGGGCCCCGGGATCGGCACCCGCATGCGGGCGTATGATCACGCGGTGCCGGCCGACTGGCCGGAGCGGCTGCCGACCTGGCAGCGCTACTACGGCAAATAGACATAGAGGACCCTGGATGTCGCTTCCGGCTGCGTTTCGCGATCGTCTCCGTCTTCCCGTCATCGGTTCGCCGATGTTCATCGCCTCGACGCCGGAACTGGTCATCGAGCAGTGCAAGGCCGGCATCATCGGCTCGTTCCCGGCGCTGAACGCGCGCCCGGCAGCGGCACTCGACGAATGGCTCACGCGCATCCGCAGCGAGCTCGACGTTTACGCTGCTGCGAATCCCGGCACGAAGGTGGCGCCGTTCGCGGTCAACCAGATCGCGCACGTGAGCAACGACCGGCTGCAGCAAGACATGGACGCGTGCGTGCGGCACCAGGTGCCGCTCATCATCACCAGCCTGCGTCCGCCGCGCGAAATCGTGGACGCCGCGCACAGCTACGGCGGTCTCGTGTTCCACGACGTGATCAGCGTGCGGCATGCGCGCAAGGCCGTGGAGCAGGGCGTCGACGGTATCATCGTGGTCTGCGCCGGCGCGGGCGGCCACGCGGGTCGGGGCAGCCCCTTTGCGCTCGTTCGCGAAATCCGCCGGTTTTTCGACGGCGCGCTGGTGCTCGCCGGGGCGATGTCGAGCGGCGCGGACGTGCTTGCCGCGCAGGCGATCGGCGCGGACATGGCCTACATCGGCACGCGGTTCCTGGCGACGACCGAGGCCCACGTCATCCCCGAGTACAAGCAGATGCTCGTGGACTCGAGTTCCGATGACGTCGTCTACACGTCGCTCTTCACCGGCGTGCAGGGCAATTACCTGAGACGGAGCGTCGCGGCGGCTGGACTCGATCCGGACAACCTGCCCGAGGCGGACAAGTCGAAGATGAACTTCGGCTCCGGCGGCAACATGGAAAAGAAGGCCTGGCGCGACATCTGGAGCGGCGGGCAGGGGGTCGGTAACATTCACGACGTGCTTCCTGCGCGCGCAGTCATCGCGCGCATGGTCCAGGAATACGACGAGGCCCGTCGACGCCTCGCCATCGCTTAACCCGGGGTCAACATCATGTCCGTGTCATTCGATCTGTCGGGCCGCGTCGCGCTCGTCACTGGCGGCAGCCGTGGCATCGGCGAAGCCATGGCCAAGGGGTTCGCGCAGTACGGCGCGCAGGTGATCGTCTCGAGCCGCAAACAGGAAGCCTGTGACGAGGTGGCGGCGGAGATCAACGCAGCGGGCGGCAAGGCCACAGCGATCGCGTGCCACATCGGCGACATGGATGCGCTGCATGCGCTGTTTGCGCGCGTCCAGTCGGAGTTCGGCCGGCTCGACGTGCTGGTCAACAACGCCGCGGCGAATCCGTATTACGGGCACGTGCTCGACACCGACCTGGGCGCGTTCCAGAAGACGGTCGATGTCAACATTCGCGGCTATTTCTTCGCTTCGGTGCTCGCGGGCCGCATGATGCGGGAACAGGGCAAGGGCTCGATCATCAACGTCGCATCGGTGAACGCGGTGCGGCCCGGCCCGAAGCAGGGGATCTACTCGATCACCAAGGGCGCCGTGCTCAACATGACGAAGACGTTCGCGAAGGAGTGCGGACCGCACGGCATCCGCTGCAACGCGATCCTGCCGGGTCTCATCCGCACGAAGTTCGCGGGCGCGCTGCTGGCCGACAAGAGCCAGACCGAGCACTACCTCGCCACGAATCCACTGGCCCGCGTCGGTGAACCGCAGGACCTCGCGGGCGCTGCGCTCTTCCTGGCTTCGGACGCTTCGTCGTATGTGACGGGCGAGTACCTCGTCGTCGACGGCGGGTTCCTGACCTGAGGAAGGGCAGGAAGGGCAGGAAGGATAGGAAGGATAGGAAGTTCAGGAAGTCTGGTTCTTCCCTTCCGGGCCTTCCCTTACTTCTTCTCCGTCTGCTTCGCGACGGCGTCGGCGCGCGCTTTCACGGCCTCGGCATCACCGAGGTAGCAACTGGAGATGGGCTGCAGGCTCGCATCGAGCGTGTAGAGCAGTGGCACGCCCGTCGGGATGTTGAGTT
>JBAVIQ010000387.1:0-4962 GCA_049687035.1 Steroidobacteraceae bacterium | reverse complement strand
GATGCGCCGCGGACTCGAGCGGCGCAAGAACCTCGACAAGCTGTTCGTGGTCGTGGGCCTGCTGATCATGATGAGCTGCCTGGGCCTGCTGGCGCTGCTGTTCCTCGACCTGGTGCGGGACGGCGCGTCCCGATTCGGCTGGGACTTCTTCTCGCAGTTCCCCTCGCGCAAGGCCGAACGCGCCGGCATCCTGTCAGCCTGGGTCGGCACCTCGATGATCATGTTCGTCACGGCGCTCGTCTCGCTGCCCGTCGGCGTGGCGGCCGCGATCTACCTCGAGGAGTACGCGCCGAAGAACTGGTTCTCGGGGATCATCGAAATCAACGTCACCAACCTCGCGGGCGTTCCCTCGATCATCTACGGCCTGCTCGCACTGGGCCTGTTCGTCTACCAGTTCGGGTTCGGCCAGAGCGTGCTCTCGGCCGGCCTCACGCTCGCATTGCTGATCCTGCCGATCATCATCGTCGGGACGCGAGAATCGCTGCGGGCCGTGCCCAGGGCCATTCGCGAAGCGGCGTATGGGCTTGGCGCAACGCGCTGGGAAGTCACCAAGGACCATGTGCTGCCGTACTCGACGGGCGGCATCCTGACCGGCCTGATCCTGGGACTTTCCCGCGCGATCGGTGAGACTGCGCCGATCATCACGATCGGCGCACTGAGTTTCATCGCGTTCCTGCCGCCGTCGCCGGTCTCGGGCACGTTCCCCTTCCTGAACTGGGAATGGCTCTGGAGCGAATTCACGGCGATGCCGATCCAGATATTCAACTGGGTGTCGCGTCCCGACCAAGCCTTCCAGCAGAACGCCGCGGCGGCGGCGGCCATCCTGCTCGGAATGACGCTGCTGATGAACGCCATCGCCATCTATATCCGCTATCAATTCCGCAAGAAGATCAACTGGTGAGTGCCCATTCATGAACACGACCGTCGCCGAGAAAGACACCTCCACACCGACGTTCGCCATTGCCATGGACGAGCGGAAGGTTGCGGCCGTCAATCCGGCCAAGGCTGTCGCCGAAAAGCTGGACTTCTGGTACGGCACGAACCACGCGCTCAAGAACATCAACCTGACGATTCCGGAAAACCAGGTCACGGCGCTCATCGGGCCGTCGGGTTGCGGCAAGAGCACGTTCCTGCGTTGCTTCAACCGCATGCACGACCTGCAGCCGGACACGAAATACTCGGGCAGCATCATGCTGCATCCCGAGAACATCAACCTGGTCGGTAGGGAAGTGGACCCGATCGAAGTTCGCATGCGCATCGGCATGGTGTTCCAGAAGCCGAACCCGTTCCCGAAGACGGTGTTCGAGAACGTGGCTTACGGCCTGCGCCTGCGCGGTTTCAACAACCGCACGGATCTCGCCGAGCGCGTCGAGAAGGCAATGCGCGGCGCCGCGATCTGGGACGAGGTCAAAGACCGCATGACCGATTCCGCATTGGCCCTTTCCGGCGGCCAGATGCAGCGCCTCTGCATCGCGCGCGCGCTGGCAACCGAGCCCGAGATCCTGCTGTTCGACGAGCCGACGTCCGCGCTCGATCCGATCGCGACGGCGAAGATCGAGGAGCTGATGACCACGCTGCGCGAGCGCGTGACGATTCTCATCGTGACGCACAATATGCAGCAGGCGGCACGCGTGTCGGATTTCACGGCTTTCATGTATCTGGGCGAACTGGTCGAGGTGGGCGTTACCTCGAAGATCTTCACCAACCCTGCCAAGAAGGCCACCGAGGACTACATCACGGGTCGCTACGGCTGAGTTGCCAGAATGACCGAGGCCGTCATGCACCGTTCGGATCCGTCCGAGCCGCACACTTCGACCGTCGTTGAGCAGTCGATCGCTGGACTGCGCCTGCACGTAACGGAGATGGGCGGGCTCGTTATCGAGCAGGTCGCGAGCGCGGTCAGGGCGCTACTGGACCGCGACGCAAGCCTGGCGAGGGTAGTACTCGCACGCGAGAGCATGGTCGACGATTACGAGCGTCGGCTCGACAGCGACTCGCTCACGTTCATGGCTCTGCAGCAGCCGGTCGCCAACGACCTGCGCCTCGCGCGCGCGATCGTCCGCATGAGCCGCGAACTGGAGCGAGCTGGCGACGAGGCCAAGAAGATCGCCCGCTTCGCGCTGTCGCTACAGAAGGTCACGCCAGGTGACCCGGTGGCGGGGGTCGCCCGGCATTTGCGGCACATGGCCGCGCTGTCCGGCTCGATGCTGCGCGGCGCAGTCCGTGCAGCCGACGAGCTTGACGCCGCCGCGGCGCGCGAAACGCTGAAACTCGACCCGGAACTCGACGCCGAATTCGCTGCGTCACTGCGCCAGATCATGTCGTACGTGCTGCAGGACCAACGGTTGCTTAAACCCACGATCGACACGATCTTCGCGCTGAAAGGCCTCGAACGCATCGGCGATCACGCCGTCAACATCGCCGAGCAGGTACTGTACATGCTCGGCGAAAGTGCGCCGCAGGAAGACGGCCTGGCATGATCTGCCAGGATTCTGCTGCCACCCCTTGGGGCAGTTGATATTCTGGAAGCCGTGTCTGACCCAAACCTGACCACGAATACGCCACAGCTCACCCAGCTGACGGCCCATCTAGAGGATGTACAGCGGCTGCTGTCGCGCCGCCGGCTCGTGGAAAGCCTCGTCAGCCGGCAGGAAATGCCGCGCCATCGTCTGGTCGAGACAGTCGTTCATCGCGAGAATCTCGGCCAGCTGGCGCAGTTGCTGAACAGCTTCGACGCGGCGGAGGCCGCACGCATCCTCGAGGCGTTGCCTGCCGAGGACCGCCTGCTTGCCTGGGAGCAGATCCGCAAGGACCGGCTCGACGGAATCCTGCTGCTCCTGCTCGACGATGTCCGTGAGGAACTGGTCAGTTCCTCGAGCCATCACGGCGACAAAGTCGCCGTAAACGCGTTCGAACTTCTCGATGGCCGCCTGCGCCAGGTCACGATCCGCAATCGGAACGACCTTTCACAAGTTACGCCCATCTGGGTCGACCTCGTGGATCCGCCAGCCGAAGTGCGGTTCTGGATCGGCGAGTTCTTCGGCTTGGACCTGCCCGATCCGGAGAGCCTGACCGACCTCGAGGCGAGTGCACGCTTCTACGTCGACGACAACGGCGAGGTTCACCTGCACTCGGACTTCCTGCTCGATTCCGCCGGCCAGTCGCAGAACGTGGCGGTCGCGCTGATCCTGCACCGGGACATCCTGTTCTCGGTGCGCAAGGAGGAACTGCCGGTGTTCCGCCTGCAGCGACTGCGCGCGCGCACCCAGCCCGGCTACGTCACGGAGGGCAAGGACGTTCTGCTCGACCTGTACGCGGCCGACGTGGAGTACTCGGCCGACGCCCTCGAGGACGTGTACTCGGAACTCGAATCCAGCGGTCGGCGCGTGCTCGACCCGCAGGTCACGGACGATACCGCGGCGCGCATCCTGGCCGAGATCGCGCGCAGCGAGGACCTGAACGGGCGCATCCGGCGCAACGTGCTCGATACGCGTCGAGCGCTGTCGTTCCTGATGCGCGGAAAATTCCTTTCGGAACGGCAGCAGGAGGAGGCACGCCAGATCGTCCGCGACATCGAGTCGCTGGACGGGCACACGACCTTCCTGTTCGGCAAGATCAACTTCCTGATGGATGCGACGGTCGGTTTCATCAACATCAACCAGAACCGACGCGTCTCGCGCCTGACCAGCCTCAGTATCGTGTTCCTGCCGATCAACATCCTGGCCGGCATAGGTGGCATGTCCGAGTTCACGATGATGAGCAGCAACGCGGGCCTGCGCTGGCCGGTAGCCTATGCGGCATTCGTCGTCGGCGCCGCCATCATCGGCTGGCTGACTTTCCAGGCATTGAAGGCCATCGAGGCACGGCAGGCCACGCGGGCGCTGGAATCTCGCGATTCGCAGCGCTGAAGGCGGGCGCCTGTCGGTCAGGCGAGCCCGCGTAACAACTCGTTGATGCCGACCTTGGCGCGCGTTTGCGCGTCGACACGCTTCACGATCACGGCGCAAGCCAGTCCATACTTGCCGTTGGCTGCCGGCAGCGTGCCGGGCACCACCACCGCGCCGGCCGGAATGCGGCCGTAGCTCACCTCGTCGCGCTCACGATCGTAGATGCGGGTGCTCTGCCCGACGTAGACGCCCATCGACAGCACGGCGCCTTCCTCGACGATGACGCCTTCGACGACCTCGGAGCGCGCGCCGATGAAGCAGTTGTCCTCGATGATCGTCGGGCTCGCCTGCAGCGGCTCGAGCACGCCGCCGATGCCGACGCCGCCCGAAAGATGCACGTTGCGTCCGATCTGGGCGCAGGAACCGACCGTGGCCCACGTATCCACCATCGTGCCTTCGCCCACGTGGGCGCCGATGTTGACGTAGCTCGGCATCAGCACGACGTTGCGGGAAATGTGCGCGCCGCGGCGGACGACGGCCGGCGGTACGACACGCACGCCCGCAGCCCGGAAACGCTCGGCATCGTGCTGCGAATACTTGAGCGGCACCTTGTCGTAGAAGCGCGTGTACCCGGCATCGATCGGGACATTGTCGAACAGGCGGAACGACAGCAGCACGGCTTTCTTCAGCCACTCGTTGACCTGCCAGTGGCCAGCGATCTTTTCGGCAACGCGCGCCGCGCCGGAATCGAGCAGGTCGATCGCCTGGCGCACGGCCTCGACGATGTCGGGCGGTGCGTTTGCGGGCGTCAACGTCGACCGTTCTGCGAAGGCGGCGTCGATCTGGGCGGCGACGTGGGCATGGGCGGCCTGGGGCGTCATGTGCATTCCGTCATGAAAGGGTAAGGAAGCCGTCACACTGCAACAATCCGGTAACCACGGCGGTAGATTCTATATGCTAATCGCCTGTTACCGCCCGATTCACCGGCCGGCATGGGCGCCGGGGGATGCTAGTCGAGATGGACGCGAAACTGCGAGCACGGATGCTGAAGGAGGCCTGGTTCGACCGGGACCTC